>JARYLO010000122.1 GCA_029907605.1 Sedimentisphaerales bacterium | reverse complement strand
TCCTGCACAGGTACAGATATCCATTTCCTTGAATAGGGGACATGGGCATGGCTGCCTTGGGTCACAGATGCAGTGCCCAAGTCTCATTGACCTTTGCATCACACGCCTGCGTCTTTCCAGGTTTACCATGGGACACCTCCTTCTTGTTCGAAGATCCTTTGTGCCATTATCGCCGCGCCCAATGCACATGAAAACTGTGGTAATGGACAGATCTCGACCGGTTTGTTGCATGCGGTCTGTAGGGCCTGATCCATCCCCTTTATCATCGCCACCCCACCTGTGAACACAACAGGGGCCTGGAGTTCCCTGCCTGCCATGGCCAGGATCCTGGATGCGATCGCCCTCTGTACGCCTGCCACTATCTGGCCTGCAGGCCTGCCTGCTGCAAGCAGGCCTATGATCTCCGTCTCTGCAAAGACCACACACATGCTGCTGATCGGGGCTGGCGTCTTGCAGTCATGGGCGGCCTCTCCTAGTCGGGCGATCGGGACTGATAGCCTGTGTGCTACTACCTCCAGGAATCTCCCTGTACCTGCAGCACAGCGGTCGTTCATGGCAAAGTCCTGGACCCTGCCGGCCAAATCCAATCGAATCAGCTTGCTGTCCTGGCCGCCTATGTCGATGATCGTCCTGGCCTGTGGCACCAGGCGACTAACACCAAGCGATTGGCAAGTGATCTCCGTAACACAAGTATCGGCAATGGACACGGCGTTGCGGCCATATCCAGTTGCGACTATGTACCTGACCTGGGGACGGTCTATGCCTGCCTCTTGCAGGACCGAATCGAATAGTTCGCCTGCCAATCTGCCTTGTTCGATCCCCTGTTCGGCCTGGCCCTTTGCGACGATCTGGCCATCTTTGATCACCACGACCTTTATCGCCCTCGAACCAGCATCTATCCCTGCATAGATCATCCGCGTCTCCTAGCCTTGGCCGTCTCTATCAAGGCCTTGATCCTGTTCTCGAACACATGGACCGTGGTATCCACAAGCGATGGGACCTCCACCTCCACCACCGGCAACTCGCATGTCTGCCTTAGGTACTGGGCGATCAGGCTGCCTTCTGTTGCGCAGTGACTTGCACCCGGTATGCGGCAGACGACCACCGCCTCGCAGCCGAATCTTTGTATCTCAGCGGCGATACGCCTTGCCCGGTCACAGACAGGCCCTACCATCGGGTCGGCAAGGGCAATGCGTGCCAGGGCATCCATTGGCGGCAGGTCCAGATCTATAGGATCCAGTGCATGCGTGAACATAAAATCAGTGCCACATATACGACCTCCATAGTCCTCAACCAGGTTCATCACCTTTATGTCTGCAGGTGGATTGACCCAGAAGATACGCACGTCATCCGGGCGGCCGTAGCCCAGCCCTGCATCGACCCGTTGCTTTGCCTGGGCCAGGAGGGCCCTGAGTACATCGACCGTCTTGCCCAGGTCCGAACAGAAGTGGATCGCCAGCATCTGGGCGATCAAGACCTCCAATGCAGGCAAGGGTGACAATGTGGCGGTGAACGCCAGTCTGTTGAGGCTTGCAAGCAGCGATCTGACCTGGTTGGCCCTGCTTATGGCTGCTTGGAGCTTGAGATCGTCCAGGTCGGTCCCTGCGAGGGCTGAAAGTGCGGACCTGACCCGATCCAGCTCGTTGCGGACAAGGCTTACGAGGGAGGCCGGGGCCACAAGTCCATTGCCTATCTGGACCGCCTCCTCCCATGGTTCAGGGGGCCTGCGATGAGGTATCTCCCACCAAAGGATCGGAAACCCCAGCCCATTTAGCCTTTGTGCAATGGCAGAGAAATCGTCGCAGGTCGCGCCAACGCTGCATATCAGCAGGTCAGGGATGGGGAAGTGGTTGCGATTGACAAATGCACCTAGCATGGCCCTGACAGGACAGAACGACTCGTCTATGCCGAGCGAGTCTGCGATCTGCAAGAGCTGCTGATTCATCTCCATCACACAAGGTGTCCACCACGCACCATCAGGGTAGAATGCGACAAGATCGTCGAGGCTGTATGCCATGACAGGCACGGTGCCCAGGTCCTTCATGGTACCAACAAGCCTCTTGCCGCCTTCCTTCCATTGCCAAAGGCGGTCCTGCTCTGTAAGCAGGAGGTTCCACAGTTGCAGGGCAGCAGGGCTATTGTCAAACCGTAAGGCCAGTAGCCTCGTATCCCCGTCAGAGACGTGCCTGCTGAGCGGGCCACAGTGCTCAGGTCTGAGGAGCCCTTGCCTGGCCAGCAGGTCCCAGTGCCCGTCCCATTGCTCCAATGTGAGCTTCTGCGGGCTGAGGATCACCTGATCGCCTCCAGGAATGCGGATAACCGGTTGCGTATGCCAGGGCTATCAAGGCCGGTCTGCCCATCGTTGCTCAGCACGACCGTCGGTATAGGCAGCCATTGCCTAATCCTCCAGCACTCTGCCTTCCACTTGTCGCACCAGATGTAGTGGTGCAGTATCAGGCCTCGTACCGCCGTATCATCGATTTGGGCCTTGAGCCACCGGTAAAGCCCATCGTTGGGTCTAAAGAAGACATCTGGTATATCCAGGTATGCCAAGGCCAATTCCTGCAGCGGATCCTCGCAGAGTTCCCTGCGGTCAAAGGGCCTATGGATACACCTGGTACCGCCCTGAGTGCCGTCGAATACTACATAGGCACCGCCTGATGCGAGCGTGTCGAATAAGACCATATCCGTATTCATCAGCGGTCCTCCCAGGATCGCCACAGGTACGGCTCCGCGGTTAGGAGATACAGGTGTTTCAAGATCCTGATTGGCCTGTAGCATGATCTGTGCTAAGATGGGCTTAGTAGGCCTGCGACCGCCGAACTGTTCCATGTACCTACCTAGTCGCAGTAGTTCGTCGATATAGAACCTCTGTGCAGCTGCAGACTGGCGACAGGTAGGCAGATTCAGGAGGAATGCAGGCCTGCCTGTGCACACCTTCCAAAGTTCATAGACCCTTCGCATCTGATCACACCTTGTGGTGAATACCACCAGGCCAGCATCGCAGGCCGCTGCATGGTTTGCGAATGCGAGTGCGTAAGGGCAGATGCCCTCTATTTGGCCGAGTATGTGCATACCCCAGGATGGTCTCGGGTTGAGCCTAACAGGCCTGAGCCCGTGGGCCTTGATCCACTCAGCAGGCACGAATGGGCAGTTGTATATGACATCCGCGGAGGTCATGTTCTTGTGGCAGTCCTATTCCTTACGGTCTCGAACAGCGCCTCTACCCGCAAGGCGATCCTGGCAGAATCCGACGGGGAATAGTCGGTCTCTATCCTTAGATATGGCAGCCCCAGTGACTGGGCCACCTGCCTGACAAAGTAGCTCTCCACGTCATAGGTCAGGCAGGCCTGCCATATGAGTTCTATGATACACTGCGCTCGGTATCTCTTTGCCCAGTCCTTCAGTAGGTCCATCCGCCTGGTGTTTATGGTCATGACCGAACAGGGGATGTGCAGGTACTTTTCTGCTAGCGCCAATATAGGATCTTGCATATCATGATCTACGTCCTCGTAGATGGGCTTTAGGCCCGTACAATTCTCCATGCAAACCACCAGGCCGCCGTGGGACTCTATGATCTCCAGCACCCTCTCTGCCCCATGTACCATCGGCACGCCGGTCATCAGGACCCTGACCTTCGAATCGCAACCAGCAGGCCTGGTGGCCTCGAGCATCTCTATGGTCTGTTGGTACATCTCGAGGTCCTCGGGTATGCAGGATATGCTGCTTTTCAGTTGTAGCAATTGCCTGCCTGTCAGGGGCGGATGGTCCTGTTGCATCATCTGGGCCAACCGCCTACGGAGAGACCTTTCCCGATTCATCAGGCCTATCGTCTCTCTCAATCGTTGATCAGAGATCGTGACGTCGAATTCCGACTCCAGCCTTTTCTTCAAGGCCCTGAGCTGGCTGATCCAGTGTTGCATGGCATTCGATTCATCCGGCTTTTGCGGCAGCTCGAGCACGTGCATCTTGTGACTCAGGCCCAGCAGTTCATACATCTTCTTCTTGCCATCGCATGTGGTCTCTACCACAAGCAGGTCCGCCATCTCCAGGAATGGATTGCTCCTGAGCTTGTGGTAACCGTACGTAGACTTTATCAGCGGGCATAGGTTTGCTGGCAGGTCCTCCTCTGCTGCAGGTATGGTCTCTGCAGAACCACCGCAAAGGCAGACAGGTACTGCCCCTGCAGCCATGATCAGCTCCCTGGGCGTATATTCGCATGTGATCCCTACGATGGGCCTTCCCTTGGCCTTCTGCTGCCTGGCATACTGGAGGCAGTTCTGGATCATGTTGTCAAACCAGGTCAATGGGCACTGTTTCCTTGGCTGCTGGGACTGGCCGCACGATACCTGCGGAGGATGACAAGGATCGCTAGATATCATCGATCGTCTTGGTTCCCTGTGGCAACCCATACTATCACCCCTTTCTGGCAACAAAGAGCCCCTGTGCGATCTTGCCTGCATGCGCCAACTGCTGCATGAACTCCAATTCTGCCGACAACTGGCCCATGAGGTCCTGGTCAAAGCCGATGATCCTGAGGGCATCATAGGTCAGTTGCATCCTGAGCATGTCCAAATACAGGTCCATGTATCTGGCAAAACGGCCTGTATCCCCTGCATGAAGTACCTTGCAGCCATTCTTTGTTAGTAGATCCTTATAGTCTGCAATGGATGCAAGCGTAGGGAACTTCATGAATCGCATGAACCTGGCGGCCTGCTGCTCTGGAAGCCCATTTGGGCCTTCAACCCAGTCGGTAAATGCGATCACACCCCCAGGCCTCGTGATCCGGACCGCCTCTGCGATCAACCTCGGCTTGTCAGCCACATAGCACCACGCATCCTCTCCCCACACGAAGTCTGCACTATCATCGGGCAGGCCGGAATCTGTGACCTCTGCCTCTATGAAATCGATCCTTTCTGCAAGGCCGAGCCGTCTACACCTGTCCTTACCTATCTGGACCACCTTGCTTGTCGCGTCCACGCCGGTCATGTTAGAGACCTTCCTGAATAGGACCAGGAACCGCATCCCTGCACCTGTACAGCAACAAAGGTCAACACCCTTCGTCCCAGGCCTGATCCCCGCCTTTTCTGCTAGTTCCATGGAGCTGGTCAGGCCGCCTATGTGGATCTGTTCACCCATGGCTAGCTCCCACAACTGGCCTTCCGGTCCACTGTATACCGCCCGAACATCTGCAAGTCCGATCTGGGGTAATGTCTTCATGGTAGCTCTCCTTTTCCAAAAACGATTCCAGAAACGATATGGGCAGGTCTGCCTCTTACCGCCCGAGGGTTTATCTTGCGTCTGTGGAGATGGAAGGATTCTGGGCCGATGAAGGCCGGATGGTTCAGCAGGCAGGTTGTGCAGGATCTGCGGGCATGCTGGCAGGGGTCAATGGCCGCCGTTGCCCGAGCAGGGCGGCCAGCCTTGCCTGCCAGAATGGGCTTATCAGCATCAGGATAAGAAACGGCAGGGCAAGTGCAAGGACCGTGGCCGACAGGATCAGTGCCACGAATCCCAGCTCTTGTAGCTGGATCGATTGCCTGACGATGGGTGATACCAGGCAAGCAAGGGCTATTACTGAACCAGTGCCTGCCACGATCACGAACCAGATGATGGCCTTTGCCCTGGTGAACCGCCTCCTGGACGCAAGGGCCATTAGTAGCACGGCAAAAAGCAAAACGAGGGATTCGATTCCCAACGAGACCGCGGTCACCACGACCGGGCTCGTACCCAGTACATGCATGGGCCTGATCGCTATGCCTATGGCCACAAGGATGATCAGGCAGGCAGCGACGATCCGCCAGTACCACCTGAACCTGCCGATAGCATCTGCCAGCAGGCAGATCACCGCCAAGCCCACCACCTGGCCAGTCAGGGCTGATGCAAAGACCGGACGGGATGGGCCTGATATCCTTGCTGCCAACTCTAGCCACCGCCAAAGGGCCAGTACGATGACCACGGGTATGAGGATGGCCCATGCCTGTATCTTGCGGTTGGCCTTGGCAAATAGGACTGCAGCCAGGATCAGCCATATGATCAGGCCTGACCAACCTGCCCATATCGGTACGGTGACCACGGCTGCAATCCCTTCTTTTGGCCCTAGGTCGCCAATATCGGCATAGGCCACGATCCTCAGATTGCCAGATACATTTAATGGTACTTGCCACGAGTACGTACATGGCCCGCTTCATCCAAACTCGAATTTCTCGGAGACTATGGCCTTCTGGCCCTTGTAAACCACAAAGGTAGGCCGTGGTGGTGTATCGAACAGTCGCCTCAGGTCATACACCTCCCCACCCTGGCCGACGAGTTTATACTCCAAAAGCAAGACCCGTCCTGCGCGTCGTAACTCTACATGATGGCGCAATGGGGTGCCCAACCTCAGCTCCGCATCCTGGCCCTCACGGACCAACACTCGGGTTCCTTGGTATCCTTGTGCTGGGATATGCCTAGTCCCATCCCTAGTTCCGCCCCCTAGCCCTACAAAGGTGACCTGGTAATCCCCGGCTGGCACAGAGAATGTGGTTTCGCATGGGTCGAGCCAAAGGAATGTCTGATTGGCATCTACTAAAGCCACGCCAGTGACAGACCCTTGATGTAGTGTAAGCCTTCCTAAAGGCCCATCATAGGGCAGCAGCCTTACGGTGGGGAAGTCTGCCATATCCAGCCGATATGTAGAGCCAGCCACGAAGACCTGTCTGGGTATGGCGTAAGGCCGGGTGGACCCTGCACTGTAGCTAGTGCTACGGAATGTACCGGTGGGCGAGAATGTGTCTATATGACCATCCAGGTCTGCATCAAAGAAATCGAGGATGATCCGCTTACCATCTACGTCTGCCTCTACCCTGTAGGCCGACCAGAGCCAGGCCTGCCTGTAGCCACGCCTTCCACAGAACCAGACCATGAGCTGGAACCTATATACCAGGTCCTCATCCAGGCCAGCCAACCGGCCAATGGGTATCTTGAGGTCGTACAGATTGTAACCCCTGCCCCTAGCCCCTACCTGCATTGAAGAGACACGGATTCGGTTGTTCGGGTCGTTGGTCAAATCGCCGTCTGCATTCAGGTCCACGTAGAGTCTTTCCTCATCCTGGTCTAGCAGTAGTCCCAGTTGCCTGGTCCCTGCCAGTACTGGTATCACGAACCTGGCCAGATTGTGGCCCTTTAGGTCTGGCTCCTTGGCAAATGGCCTACGGCAGGGGCTGATCTGGATAGGCACCGATGGGACCCCAAAAAACTCCAGTCTTGCACTTAGGGTAAGGCCCTCGGCTGCCAGGCAATGACCAGCAAGGAGTGCAACCGCTCCCAGGATCGACCCTATGCTTTCCATGACTACAGACCTCGGATCTGTTTTATAGAACCTGGTCGGACCCCTGTCAATAAGGACCTACCTAAGCCTGGGCCGCATTGCCCTAGACGCAACCGGCATGGCCTGGTAAGATCCACTTCCATGTATCAGGTGGGCAACTTGCAGATCAGATATGCCAAGGCTGCCGGATCGGTGCTAGCAGGATGGGGTATCCTTGTCATATTCCTGCTTGGACTAAGGCCAGGCTGAGGCAGCCCATTTGTGGTCCTTGGAGGGCCACTGTCAGTGGTATTGCCCCCGATCGCCCTGGTCTATAGTGCTATCGGGATCGGCCGGGATAGGCCTAGGTGGCCTGCCATCATCACACTGCTGATATCAATCGGGATTACGGTCTGGATCCTGGGCAGGATGGGCATCGTCCGCTGCTAAAGGGGCGATCTGCAGGCCCAAGAGGGCACCAAATCTCTCCTGCCAGATGTGACCGGCAAGCATCAGTAGCAGGAATGGAGCGGTAATCACCAGTGCGAAGGCCGCAAGCAG
>JARYLO010000121.1 GCA_029907605.1 Sedimentisphaerales bacterium | reverse complement strand
TAACGCCCAGTTCGTGGTCCAACCGATGAAGCTAGAGCTGAGCCTGCGGGCAGGGACGGTCAACAGGATGTATGAGGGTGCAGAGCTTGCACTTGAGAACATGGACAGGACGCGTACTGAATACGTAAAGCTCCATGTTGTGGACCTGACCCAAGGCGAGAATGGTACCTGGCTGCCAGTTGAACCCAACGATCTGGAGCAGATGGACGAACAACAGGCAACCAGGATATTGCAAGGCTCATGTAGGTCCTGGATCAGGTTGTCTCGGGGCGTGGATGAGGCAGTGCCGGTCAGGCCCCTGAGGCGGGAGCGGATCGGTGTCAGTATTATCGTACCTAGTGGTGTAAGGGGATTCTATTGCGCAGGTGTGGTTGCTAGCCTGCAGCCACGGGAGAATGTGGAAGGGGTGGAGGTGGTCTATCAGTTCATCGTGCCGGTCTTGATACGCATAGAGGGTTCTACTGCATATCCGAAGGTGCAGTTGACTGATGTAGGTCTGGAATTGCGGCCTGGGACCGAGGAGACCCCTGCTAGCACGCTGATCATGCTGGCGGTAGAGAACACCGG
The DNA here is from genome assembly GCA_029907605.1 of Sedimentisphaerales bacterium. Taxonomy (GTDB): domain Bacteria; phylum Planctomycetota; class Phycisphaerae; order Sedimentisphaerales; family Anaerobacaceae; genus DTPU01. The sequence goes on along the minus strand of JARYLO010000121.1, from coordinate 7,364 downwards.
CATGACCTATTCCCACATAGTGCCAAAGGCCCAATTGCTGGTATCTCTAGGACAGTCTCAGAGGGTGGTGATCAGGGACGTGGAGTTCAAACCTGCCGAATACGACATCATCCCAGGTGCGAGCTTTCAGATAAAGACGGATATCGGTCGCGCACTGCCTCCTGGCAGGTATATAGTGCGTGGGGGGCTGTTTGTGGATGGTAGGCGTGTGAAGGGCTATGATAAGGAGATAGACTTCAAGGGGGATCTGGCAGTCAGGAGGCTTGCGACCGATGCTGCAGTCACTGTTGCCCCTGCTACCATCACGATGGACGCAAGGCCAGGGGCCATGAAGACGGCCGTTGTTGAGGTGCGGAATGGTTCGCCCGAACCGATAGCAGTAAGGGCCTATGTGCTTACACCAGCAGAGATGGCATCAAAGACATTGGGTGGCAGGCGTGGGGATGATCTGAGCTGTGCACAATGGTTGGAGGTAAACCCTGCAGAGTTCACGCTGGCTGGCTACGCCAGTCGGAATATAAGACTCATCTGCCGCATGCCGGCCCAGGGGATCGAGTCCAGGGGCTATTATGCGGATCTGGACCTTTATGCCAGTTATGCGGATGGCACGAATGCAGGCAAGACCAAGGCCCTGATATGCATTCTCAACCAGGCTGCAAAGGCCAGCCAGGCTGTGCTCAGCACACAACCGCTGAGGTTTCAGCCTGCTGACCAGCCTTCCAAATACATAGTGACTGCCAGGTTTGCGAACCTTGGGGATGAGCACGTCAATCCGAGGGGGGAGATACAACTTGTTGCACCAAACAGGACAGTGGTCAAGACCGGTCGCATGACCTCTGAGGCCATGGATAGGTTCATGCTGCCGTTCGATAACCGCGATTTCTCTGGCGAGCTTGATCTGACGCATATGAATGAGGGCTATTATATGCTGAGGGTCCTGTTGAGGGATATTGGCACAGGCTCGCAGCGAATAGACCTGTCTGATACGGTCAAGTACGTACAGGTTTATCTGGACCAAGGTCGGAGGGTAATGGAGGAGATCCCAGAGGGTACATTCAAGCAGCGGGCAACGGAGGCCCAGCGGACCGAGGCTCCGAAAAACGTAAGGTGGGGGGGATAAAGGCCTGATGGATGGGGGCTTAATAAATGGCTGAGGTAGGGTTGCCGATAAAGGGTGTGGGCAATGGAGGCCCTGTTTCTGGCGACAGAAGGGGAACGTTGTCTATGACTAACAAGGACAAAGGTAGGGTGTTATCGGGTGATGGAATAACGGCCTGTCTGGCCATCGTGCTGGCATTGTGTAGCACGGCCATGCCATTCATTGGGACCGTCAAGAAGTTCAAGGTCTCTGGTTCCGCTGGGGAGCCTGGTGTGGTACTTCGTGGCTTTCCTGGCGCGACTATCCAGAGCGATAGTAGTGGGTATTTTGAGGTTGAGGTCCCATATGGTTGGACTGGGACCATCATCCCAGAAAAGCCGGGTTTTGCCTTTGAGCCAAGTTCAAGGGTCATACCGCCGGTCAAGTCGGATGTGACAGGGATAGACTTCGTACCGCAGGTCCAGACCTTTCTCATATCTGGCTCAGTAGATATGCCCGGTGTTGCATTGGATGGATTCCCTGAATTGGTGACCTCTGACGCCAATGGCCTGTACAAGGCAGTTGTCCCTTACGGGTGGACTGGCACTGTTACACCTGTCAAGGATGGGTACGAGTTCACTCCGCCGCGCAGGCAGTATACAGTTGGGATTAGCCGGAATATGACAAATGAGTCTTACAAGGCTGCCCCAATCACTTATGAGATCTCCGGGACGGTCAGCGTCTCGGGCACTCCACTAGCAGGCGTAGTGATGCAAGGCCTTCCTGGCAACCCGATAACCAGTGCCTCTGGGACCTACAAGGCCACGGTCCCATATCACTGGAGTGGGACCGTTACACCCACTAGGGAAGGCTATCTGTTCGATCCACCCATGCAGACCTATTCCAATGTGGATGGTCCGATGACCGCACAGGACTACATCGCCAACCCTATCCAGTACACGATCTCTGGGAATGTTGGCATCGCGGATGTGGTCTTGAAAGGTCTGCCAGGAAACGTGATCTCTGGACCAGATGGAACCTATACCGCCACTGTGAACCATGGTTGGACTGGCGAGGTTACACCTACATTAGATGGGTACCGTTTCGATCCCCCTAAGAGGTCATATCCTAAGGTCACATCCAACCAGGTCGGCCAGGACTACAGGCCCACAGAGATACTGGTTACCATAGCTGGCAATACCGGCGTGCCTGGCGTAGTGCTCGAAGGGCTGCAGCAGGCAGACGGCCAGCCTGTGATTTCTGATGCAAAGGGTAGCTACTTCGTGAAGGTACGATATGGGTGGAGCGGTACAGTCACGCCTGTCAAGGAAGGATATAGCTTTAAGCCAGAGAACAGGTCCTACACTAGGATCTCAAGGGACATGCTGGCTGAGTCGTATACTGCCACCAAGATACGATTGGTTATCTCAGGCAGCGTTGGGATGCCCGATGTGGTCCTGAAAGGCTTCCCCAGTAGGGTGGTAACGGTTGGCCCTCGTGGTACATACACCACCCAAGTGGATTATGGCTGGTCAGGGACCGTCACGCCTGAGAGGGCAGGATATGAATTCGACCCACCCTCTAGGCAGTACCTGGACGTGCGCCAGAATATGACCGACCAAGACTATGTCGCATCTGAAAAGCGATTCAAGATCACAGGCAGGATCATAGGGGATACGGGCCCAGTAGAGGGGGTGACCGTAATGACCGGTATAGGTGACGTGGTTCAGCCAACTGTCACTGGTGTAGACGGCACCTACCAACTAGATGTCCCATACAACTGGACAGGGGTCATCAATCTAGTCAAGGAGGGATACGAATTCGAACCACGGGCCCAACAGGTCCCACCTGTAACCAAGGACTTGACATATGACTTCAAGGCCAAGGTCAAGATGCTCACGATCACAGGCCAGATCATCGCCGATGGCCAGCCCATGGAGGGAGTCACCATAACGGCGGACAACGGCGGTACCACCACGGTTACCGATGCAAAGGGAAGGTACAAGGTCCAGGTGCCATATGGCTGGTCTGGCAATCTCATCCCAACAAAAGAAGGGATAGAGTTCGATCCACCCAGTAAGCCATACGAGAATGTCGTCCAGGACATAGACGAGACCGTACCTGCACCTGTGCCTCAGGTGACACCTGCAGAGGAGGTTCGGCCAGCTGTCCAGCCGGCAGTGGGGGAGCAGCCACCAATGGAGCCTACGCCGCGTGTGACTCGGCCAACTAGGGCCGCCACGCCAGAAGAACAGCTCCTGGAGGCGCAGATAGAGGAATTGATCAGGAAGCGTGAAGAACTACGGCGCGGTTGGGTGGCTGTGGAGCCGAACATGGCTGCTATGCCTGAAGAGGTAGGTCGCCGACCTGCCAGGGCCGTGGTACAGGAGGGGCTGACACCGGAAGGGGCTGGGCCCATAATCACTATGACACTGGTGGAAGAGGACCTACGCCAGGTCTTGCAGAATATCGCCACAGAGGCAAACGTGACGATCGTTCCTGACCCTGAGGTGGCAGGTACTGTATCTGCAAATATCCCAGGTGTACCCCTTGAGCAGGCCCTCGATATCGTGCTTGCTGGTACAGGATTTAGCTGGAAGAAGACCAAGCACTATTACCTTGTGACATCCTCGAAGGTGGTCAGCCCTGGGTTCTTGCAAGGCAGCGAAAGTAGGGTGGTAAAGCTGAACTATATAGATGCAAACGAGGCGGTCCGCATGCTCTCACCTGCCCTGGCCCCGTATGTGGCTGCACAGACCAGGGGCAGGATGGTCCTGGTCACCGCACCAGCCAGCCTGATGGATAGGGTGGTGGAGGACCTGACCAAGCTGGACCGGCGTCCAAGACAGGTGATGCTGGAGTCCAAGGTGGTTGCCCTTGAACAAGGTAACCTGCTGAATCTCGGTGTAGAGTGGGCCTGGCCTCAGGCGCGTATGGGCGCATTTGCCAACCAGATGCGGAATGCCACCATTGATGTTGCTGACTTCAGCGGCAAGATCGCATGGGGCATCCAGATGGGTTATTCGCCGGATGCCACATTCACCAATGCATTGGAGATGAAGCTCAACCTGTTGGCAGAGAACGGCAAGGCACAGATCATGACCAACCCGCAGATATTTGCACAGGATAGCAAGCCTGCAGAGATCAGGGTGGTCACAGAGCAGTACTTCTTCATGACCCCGCCGTTCCAGCAGCAGGCCACGATAACCGGCTTCCTCAGCACATGGGGTGAACTACAGACCGTCGAATCTGGTACCATCCTGACGGTCACCCCGCACATAGGAGACAATAATGAGATCATGATGGAGGTCGCGGTAGAACTCAGTGATACCATACCGCGTGGCCGGGGAAGCGATCTGCCTGTTGTTACCAGACGCAGGACCACCAACACCGTCCTGATAAAGGATGGTGGGACGGTGGCCATCGCTGGCCTGACAGAGGACAATCGAAGGACAAAGGAGAAGAAGGTGCCTGGACTTGGCGATATACCTATCATAGGTGGTCTGTTTACCAGTACCGAAGACGACAAGAACCGCCGGGAGATTGCAGTATTCATCACTGCAAGATTGGTACCTGAGACCAGTACGCTCGGAAGCAGGCTGGAGGCTGCTGTAGGTGCCCCACAGCCGGTCTCAGGTCCGCTCTTGCCCGGTACTGGTGGGGCGATAGACTTTCGCTCGCAGTTGCAGGAGAGCCTGACAAGGCGGCAACAAGCCGGTTACTAGCAGGCCTTACCTTGGCCATATAAGGAGGATGATCGCATGGGGTCCAGAGGCCCTTTCAGGCCAGCCCTGGTGTTGGGAACGCTGCTGTCTCTGACAGTAGGGGGATGTGGGTGGTGGCATGTGCCCACATTTTTCGGACCCAAGCCATCCTCTTTGGAGGTGGTGGCCAGGACAAACCGTCTGGTCTTGACCCTGAGTGCTGATGACGTAGTCAATATCATGCTAGGGATCGGTTTTACCCCGCAGCAGGTCCTGGAGCTTGGCGAGGGCCTCAGAAACGCCTTGATGCTTTCCGGCGCTGCCGAGATCAGGCTAGGCAAGAGGCAGGTGCAGGCCATATTCAGGGTGGAGTCGGACGACTACATATGGATAGCCACCCATAGGGGCGACATATACGTGTACGATGCAAGGCTGCACCGATTCGGCCTGCGCCAACCCCAGAATCAAGGCGGATAGACCACTAATAGGCGACTGGCCGATAAGAGTGCAGACCTTCCCTGGTCAGGATCCTTGATCCATCTGGCGTAACCAGGACGTCGTCCTCTAGTCTTACCCCAAGCTTACCTGGTAGGTAGACCGCTGGCTCTACGGTCAAGACCTGGCCGACACACAGATTACCCTGTGCATCAGGCTTGAGGAATGGCTGTTCATGGATATCCAGGCCGATCCCATGACCACTGCCATGACCATACACAGGCAGACCACTATCGCGTATGACCTGCCTTGGGATGGAGTCTATATAATCCAGCGAGACACCCGGTCTGATAGCAGCTATGGTTTCTGCCTGTGCCCTCTTAACTACATCAAATACCTTCAAGAATAGGGGCGTGGGCCTGCCAACAGCAAAGGTCCTGGTTATGTCGCAACGATAGCCGGCAAACTTGGCACCGAAGTCTATCAACACAGAGTCATCATCCTTCAGTCGTCTAGAGGTCGGCTGATGGTGGGGTCTTGACCCATTTGGGCCAAATGCAACTATCGTGTCGAATGCGACGTTACCTCCTGCCTTACGTATCTCCGACTCCAGTATACCAGCAAAGGCCAGCTCGGTAATGCCAGTCCTCAGTTGTCTGATCGCTGCTGCCAGGGCGGCCCTTGCTATAAGCCCAGCTTTCCGGATGTATCTTATCTCTAATTCTTCCTTGATCGACCGTATTATGCCCAGTGGCGCTTCTATTGGCCTTACAATCTTGCCACATGCCTTGTTTATCGGTAGCCAATCTGCCAACGCAACGGCCTGATCGACCCCTACCGATCGTGGCCCATATCTCTTGACCAGGTGGACTAGCGTGTTGGCCAATGTGCCCATCCTTTCAACGATCTTGATCCCAGGGCATTCCTCTTGTGCCTGTTCTGTATAGCGGCTGTCGGTCAAGAGATACACCTGTCTGTCCGTAACCATCGCCCAACTGTCTTGGCCAAGGAATCCTGTCAGGTATGTAACATCTGAGGGCCTGACTACAACCAGCCAGTCGATGTCTTTTTGCCTTATGAAGTTCCTTGTGGCCTTCAGCCTGTCGTTTGTCTTCATGCTGGCCTATCCTTTCAATATATTGGTCTTGCACATAAACATAGCCTTGTAGCATGGACCTGACAATGGGGCAGGACTTTATGTTGATGCAATGGCCTTGCACGGCTAGACTGTGGGCATATGATCCCGATTGGTACAAATATCTGGCCTCGTCATAGGCCATATGCCAACTATGTCCTGATCGCATTGACTGTTGGGGTCTTCTTGGCCAGTTACGACCCAACGATGGGTGGGTTCTTGGGTTCTATACATATCCGACCATGGGCAAGGGGGTTGATGCTGGTACCATCGCACTGGCGTATATGGCAGCTGGCAACCTATGCGTTCCTGCACGATGGCCTGTTGCACATACTGGGCAATATGTTCTTTCTTTACCTATTCGGCAATAGCGTCAATGATAGGCTTGGCCATATCGGATATCTTTGTCTGTATCTGGCCGGGGCGGCATTCAGCGGGTTAGGCCACATACTTGTCCACCGCTATTCCTCCATACCTACGATAGGGGCCAGTGGCGCTGTAGCATCAATAACTGGCGCATATCTAGTATTCTTTCCAAGGAGCCTTGTGACGGTCTTGTATTGGTTCCTTTTCCTGTTTGGGACCGTCAACATACCGGCCTTGTGGTTTATTGGCCTGAAGATGATCCTGCTTGACAACCTCATCGTGCGGACATCGCCTTTTGTCGCATATGAGGCCCATCTTGCTGGGTATGCATTTGGCATCGTCTCATCCCTAGCCTTATTGGCCAGTGGGATTGCACAGGCAAATCACCTGGATCTATGGTCTGTTATCCGACAATGGAATCGCAGGCGCAGGTTCAGGTCCATGGTGGCCAAGGGCTACGATCCTTTTTCCGGTGTAAGGCAGGGCAGGTCTTCCGAATCTGCTAAGGGTGAGGGTGTCTCGGATAGACAGCAGGAGGTCTTTGCCATAAGCAAGCAGATCTGGGACCTGCTTGCCAGGCGAGACCTTGCAGGTGCGTCGCAGGCATATCTCCGCTTGACCGCCGTAGATCAGGACCAGATAATCG
>JARYLO010000120.1 GCA_029907605.1 Sedimentisphaerales bacterium | reverse complement strand
TCATCTATTCCTTCTCTGCGAAGATTCTCATTCGCGGCAGGCTCCGTCGTAAAAAGCAGTTCTGAAATCCGATCGGTCAGCATACGATTGATTTCTTCCGGCATGGCCAAATCAAATGACCGCAAGCCAGCCTCTACATGGCCGACCGGCACCTGCAACTTCGCCGCAGTCAGCGCAACGGCAACGGTAGAGTTTACATCACCAACTACAAGCACTAGGTCCGGCTCTTGCTCAAGCAATATGGGCTCTATGGCAAGCATCACCCTTGCTGTTTGCTGCGCATGCGTGCCAGACCCTACTCCCAGATGGATGTCGGGTTGCCGAATGCCCAACTGCTCAAAAAACACATCAGACATCTCTTCCTCATAATGCTGTCCGGTATGCACGAACAGCTGATCAAATATCTCCGGCTTTCTCGATATCTTATCTACGATGGGTGCGATCTTCATGAAGTTTGGCCTTGCCCCTGCAACAACAACTATCTTCATCCGCCTTTCGTACATTCTCTTAAATGGGACTAAAGCCCCCTCCAGAATTGGACCGATCAGCTATCCATCAAGGCTATCCATGCACCGCATGCCAATACCATAATTCAGCAACCATGGTACCCCCTGCTGCATTTCCTCGATAAGAGCACGTCCGTTTCCCGCACAAGACCAGCGTCCACGGAGGTTGGCGGAATAACAAATCAACCTGTCTATGAGCCAGAACGATTGGGATAGCTTAACACCTTGGTACCTGGTGCCATTCGCTTGACACCTGGGAAACCCAACCTTTATACCTTTGCCGTCCTCCGCCAGATTGCTGAAATCTCCGCTTTGCGCCTCGTTACTTTCCATATCCACCAATTCGCTAAAGTAGTAGTTAATAGATTGTACTCTCTTTAGGAGGTGCTATCTTGCGGTCACCGATACGCACTGGCAACCGAGGCTGCAAGGAGCTGCCTGGCATCTGCCTCGGATGACCGGTCGGCCATGTCATAGACCGCGGGCCTCCCGGCGGCGAACCGCCGAAGCAGTGTGGTCTTGCCCAGGCGTCTCCTTCCGTAGAGGACAAACAGGGATGAACCAGGACGATCGCAACTCCCCAGCGAGCGCCTTCAATTCACCTTTCCGATCAATGGACTTATTCATATTCGAAGTCTCGTACTTCGGATATGAACCTGCTCAAGACCAGAATAGCTGGTTGTGGGTCTGCAGCAGCTTGCAGTCTGACAACCTCCATCGGCCCTCAGGCCGGTTTAGGCCGGCTTGCCCAGCTTGCGGCTGGCCTGTTCGATAGGCACAAGCTCGACCCTGTGGCCTCCGTTCTTGAGCGATTCGGTCGCAGCCTCCAAGATCTGTACGACCTGGAGCCCTTGCAGGCCATTAGAGTCCGGGCAAGAACCGGTCTCGATACAATCGATAAAGTGCTGACACTCGAACTTGAGGGATTCTGTCTGCTTGAGATATGGCGAGTAGATATCGCCATAGTGGTAAGAATACTGGAACTCTGCGAATGTGTCGTAATGGGGCGGGACCTCTACTCGCTTGTCGTAGATCTTGATCTTTTCATTCGGCTCCATGTCGTCATAGAGGAGCATCTTCCTGTCGCCCACAAAGGTCATCTGCCTGACCTTGTTGGGATCGAGCCAACTGCTCTGGATGATGGCAAATAGACCGTCTGCAAAGGTGAGGGTAATGTTGGTCACATCTTCTATCCCAGGTGTGACATGGGCCTTTCCCTGGCAATTGACTGCCACTGGCATCTGGTCCAGGACATACAGTATGACCGATATGTCATGCGGTGCAAGGTCCCAGCCGACGTTGATGTCCGTCTGGAAAAGCCCAAGGTTGAGCCTGCGGGCTGAGATGTACAGGATCTTGCCCAGATCACCACTGGAGACGATCTCCTTTATCAGCCTGACCGCAGGCGCATATATGAATGTATGACCCACCATCAGAACCAAGCCCTTCTGTGCAGCCAGCTCCACCAGGTGCCTGCACTGCTGGACCGATGTTGCCATAGGCTTTTCCACCAGCACGTGCTTGCCCGCCTCCAGGGCCCTGCGGGCCATCTCGTAATGGTATCTTACGGGCGTGGCTATGGCCACTGCATCGATATCCTGATGGTCCAACACCTCCGCAAATGTGGCGCAGGTCTGAAGGGTCGGATACAGGCGGGTAAGGTGCTCTAGCCTGAGCGTGTCCAGGTCGCAGATCAGTTTCATGCAGCATTGCGAGGCAGAAAGAAAGTTGCGGACCAGGTTAGGCCCCCAGTAACCGCAACCTACTACAGCTACATTAACCATATCCACTCCTCCTTCAGCCAGTGCCTTCTTGGGCCTGGCAATCGAATCACAAGGCGTTATAAAGCCAGCCTGGTATGTGATATCGCCTCTTGTTGAGCACCACTCCAAGGACCTTCGCCTGCACGCGGTCAAGGTATTCAGTGGTCTTTTGTACCACCTCCCACCTGGACCTTTCCGCCTCCACTATAAGGCCTACGTGGTCACACAGACCAGCCAGCCTTATTGTATAGCCGGCCTCATTTACGGGCGGCAGGTCCAAGACGATGTAGTCATAGTGCTTACCTGCAAGCTTGATGATCCTGAGGAACTGCTGTATGTCCACCTCCTCTGTCTGGGCTGTACCCACGGGCATCAGGTCCAGGTTGGGCACTGGTGTCTTCCAGATGGCCTTCTGCCACTCCTTGCCGCCAGCCAGTACATCCAGTAGGCCGAATGACACACGAATACCGAAGATCTTGTGGCTGGCAGGATCCTTGACGTTGGCATCAATGAGTAGGACCTTGCCTCGCTCTGCCAGAAGTGCGGCCAGGTTGCCAGCCACCACAGTGACACCCTCGCCTCGCCTGGAACCCACAAGCCCAACAAGCCTATTTCTTGGCCTTGTAAGCCGCCGAGCCTTTCGATCGCCGGCAGGCAGTACCGCATCCAGACCTGTCTGGGCAGCCTCATCCTGAACCTGGACCTTCTGCTCAGAACCGTTTGTCCCTTGTGATGCGAAGACCACTGCCTCGCGAAGTAGCTCGTATTGTGTCCTTATCATCCTTGGCAAGGACCACTTGACCTCAGCCTCCTGCTGGGACCGTTTTAGTAGTCCAAACAGACCCCTTCCGCTAGCCGCAGGTGCTATAGTGCTTCGCCTGGTAAGCGGCACGGATGCCAATGTGGGAAGGCCCAGATGGTCCGTCACGTCGTCAGGTGTCTTGATAGTGTGGTCTGCATGCTCAGCGACCATCGCAATAGTGATCGAACCCAAGATCGCCAGTACCAGGCCCAGTGCAGCCAGGAGGGGCTTATTAGGCCCGGCCGGAAGGATGGGTAGTGTGGCAGGCTGGATCACACTTATGTTCGAGATCCTCTCATCCTGCATGGCCTGATCTACCCTCGCCTGTTCCAGGCTGTCTGCATACCGGCGATACTTTGCCTCCTCTATCTCTATCTCACGGGTCAAGTCCCTGATCTTCCCACCAACATCGTTTAGGGTCCTCAAGTCCGTGTTGGCCTGCTCAAGGTCCTTCTTGAGCACCTCTACCTGGGCCTGCAGGGCCGCCAACGTTGCCTGTTCTGTAATTAACATCCCCTCCAAGGTCACCCTGCTGGCATTGAGGCTCTCGGTAACAGAGGTCCTAGTGGTCTCCTCCTGGCCTGCAAGCTCCTCTGCCTTGAGGATCTGGCGGCGAAGGTCCTGGATGGGCCTACTGTTATCGTCATATTTGGACGCAAGGTCCTCTAGCATCAACCTCAGGTCTGCCAATCTGGTCTTGACGGCGTCCGCTGGTGGGTTGGGTGTGCCGGTAGTCTTTGCCGTAACAACGGTCTCAGGCAGCTTCTCCAAGGCTGCCTGGAGCTTCGCTATCCTGGCACTCGAAGCAGATATGCCCGCCTCAGTCGTAACGATCTCGGACCTTATCCTATCTGCCCTGGCCAGGGCCACGCGGATCTGTTCCTCTAAGGACAACACGCCCAACTGCTTCTTGAGGTCATCAAGCTGGGCCTGAAGCCCTTCGAGCCTCTTCTTGCTCATCTGGTACTGCTCAGAGAAGAACTGGTAGGAACCGGTGGTCCTGTGCACCACAAGGTGCTCGTCTAGATACGCCTGGATAGCCTGGGCCAGGACCTGCTGGGCAAATCTTGGATCAGGCGCTTGGTAACGAAGGGCTATGACGTTGGACTCCCTTCCGCCGGATCTCTCAATGGTAAGGGTCTTGGCCAGGTGGTTTACTGCCTGCTCCTTCGGATCCACCGTGACTGCCGAGCCCCAACCAGTAGGCCTGAACTGCTCCAGCCATGCCCTCACAGGGTGGCGAGACTGCGCACCGGCCGCCTCAAATCCCTGGGACCCGACCGCATCCACCACCTTCCTCAGCACGGCCTGACTGTTGAGGATCTGCAGTTCTGCCTGGATCTCGGCCTCCCTGGTCCTGCTTACAGGTACTATCGGGCCAACTGTAGTGGCAGTGGGATCTACTGTCACGCTCTCTCTGCCAAGCCTGACCATCACCTTCGCCTCGGACCTATAGTAGTAGGGCGCCAATGCGGTCATGACCAGGACCGTCCCGAAGCAGGCCACAAAGAAGACCACCATCTTCCACTTGTGCCTAAATAGGATCCTTACAAAGTCCCTCGCCGAGTTCTGCCGTGGGGCAGGTCTTTCAATCAATTCTTGCTCAGCCATATTCCTCTTCTCCATGCTATTGTGCCAGTAGCCGTCCGCTCTCCCTAGCCTAGTGGTCAAACGGATACCATGCAATGTGGACAAATCGCGGCACGATTGCGTTTATGTGTTGCTCGACCCACTGGCCCAGTTTTGCAATCCTGGTCTGCGGCACGTAGACCACGTCCTTAGGCCGAAGGTAGAATGGCTCGACAGGTTTTCCTTGCACAGCTGGCTTTAGGTTGACCGCATAGACCCGGCGCTTACCGTTTTCGTACCGAACCACCAACACGTTCTCGGCATTGGCATTGCGCTCATCGAATCCCCCAGCCTCTACGATGGCCTCCATCAAGGTCATGCTTCCTGGCATGGGTACAACCCCGGGCCTTGTCACAAATCCGCCCACGTATACCTTCCTGTTGTTAAGGGACCTGGCTATTACCGTGATCTGGGGGTTCTTTAGGTGCCAACTGTACCTATTGGTCAACTCGCCAGCCAGCTCCGCAGGTGTCTTGCCCTCGGCCTTGACCTCCCCTACTAACTGCATCGAGATGTACCCGTCAGGCCTTATGACCTGGGTCACATCCAGCTCCGGGGTGTAATAGAACTTCACCTCTATCTCATCGCCTGGTTCCAATAACACCGGCAGCTCGGCCAGATTTCCAGCAAAGCCCTGACCAACGGCCTGCTGGACCTCCCCTTCCTGGACCGGCCGCCCCGTGTTATTCACTTCTATCACCTCAATGTCAGTGGTCCCTCCCTGCTGGACCATCTGCTTTCTCGCCCCCCCATTGCAACCGATAGTCAAGAATAGGCCCGTTACAGCCAAGACCGACAATACAGCATGCCAGCCTCCAGCCTCGAACAGTCTCGATAAGCACCACATATCGACTCTCCGCCAGAATTTCATATGCACAACCCTTTTTCTCGGAACCAAGCTAATTAACCGGAGTTCAGTCTAACTTTGCACTCCGTGCCCGTCGGTTACATCCGACCATCCGCCCTCCTTGCCCTCTACCTCACGGCCCATCCAATACCAACCTCAACCCTTAGGCATCCACCAGGGAGGCTAACCAACCCCATGGTCCCAAACACCATATCGACCTAATGAGAGTGCCAGTTTCTCTATTTCTACGGTCTCGAGAAGAGGGGGCATTGCTCATTCCCCCTGCGTGATGCGAGTTACCGATAATTATAGTGAACTCAGCTACTGTAGTCAACCTAATCCCCATATTATCATGATCCCGAAGTACTGCTTATCCTATCTTAGGCATTTTCACTTGACTGCCCTGAGGTTGCCTGCTAGTATAATGTGCACAGGCTGGTTTAGGGTTACGGGCCTGTGATTAAAGACTCGACTGAAGAAGGAGGAGGGTCGTGGTCACAAGGGCTGAATCGGACCTATCATGCGAGGGAAAGGCTAGTTCTGGCTCTGTCAGAACCGATCAAACCGGAGCTGAAGACCTGCACCCAGCCATGGATGGTTCAGCGAGGACATGCTGTATGTTGGCCATCCGAGGCCATGGTAATGGTCAGGCCAGGGCAAGGATCAGGCAGATCCACCGCCAGTTAGCTCAGCTACTCCCTTCCGGCAACAAGCTTACTTGGTCTAGCCACAGCCGCGTTTGGGTCCTCCTCCCTGGGGCCGATTTGGAATCCGCCAGGACCATTGCCCAACAGGCCTGCGGTCAAGCCACAGGGGACCTTAACTGTGAGGTATACACAGCGACCCAGAACAGCCAGGCCCTGGCGCCTTGTACGTGGGTACGGATATGGCCGGAGCCGCCACAGCAGCTCTCGCAATGGGAAGAAGGCGATTACAACCCCATCCCTTGGTGGAAGCGGCTGCTTGACATAGTAGGTGCAGGCCTAGGATTGGCTATAGCCAGCCCGATCTTGGTCCTGGCTACAGTGCTGATCAAGTGCGTATCCGAGGGTCCGGTATTCTTCAAACAAGACCGGGTCGGCTTCAGGGGCCAGCATTTTACCATGCTCAAACTCAGGACCTACCACGTGTGCGGCTGCCACGATGAGGATCACAAACAGCATGTTGCAAGGTTCATATCCAGTGGACACCCAGCAAACGGTGCACCGATGAAGAAGCTCGATAACCATCCCGGCATAATCCCATTCGGCAGGTTCTTGAGAAAGACCTGCATCGACGAGCTGCCCCAACTGATAAACGTGCTCAAAGGCCAGATGAGCCTGGTGGGTCCCAGGCCGGCCCTGCCGTATGAGGTCGAGCTTTATAGCCCCTGGCATTTCGAGAGGTTCGATGTCCTACCCGGGATGACTGGTCTGTGGCAGGTCAGCGGTAAGAACGACCTGACGTTCGACCAGATGGTCAGCCTTGACATCCAGTATGCCAGGAGGCTGTCATTATGGCTGGACCTGTACATCCTGGTGAAGACCCCCTTCGTAGTGGCCCGTCAGTTCTGGACATCCCTGCTTGCCAGGCCTGCGGGTGAGAATACACATCCTGCAGCAGCACCAGCCGGCTAGACAGTATAGGCCACAAGACGGCGTTTTTTCCTTGACTTTTGGGGTCCTTGGGGTTCTTATGGGACTAAGCTAGGCTCTACTACAAACGGTAGGTGCAGGAGGACTGCCCGTGTCAAGGAAGGCCAAGAAGGTCAGGGATGTGGTGATCATAGTAGCAGGACTGATACCATGTTTCATGGCATTCTTATTCATGCCCCCGCAACTTTATGTTATGGGTCTAGTTGGCCTGATCGTCTTGAACGTAGTGCTACTTGGATTCTTGATCCCTAGCGCGATCGCGCTCCAAGAAGACCAGGATCGTACCCAAACCGTGATCTGCATCGTGCACCAGGCCGATCAATAGCCTTCTGGCAAGGACCATCTTTCGGTCTGCGATCCAGCCACTGCGCCTATTTAGCAGTTGGCCCTGGAATATGTCGATATAAGGCACATCAGGGTTCAAGAAGAGGACCGAATATGCAGAGGTCTATAATCATATGTTTCTGCGCGATCGCCTGCCTGGCTGGAGGTTGCGGCAAGCAGGATGCCACAACCAGACCTAGGCCATTGGTGGGGGCCCCTGGGAACCTCTTTGCCCCAGACCCAAGTACCAACCAGTTCCTTGCGGGGCCTACACTGATGCAGACCAGGCCTTTCGGCCAGGTCAGCAGCCCTGTGCAGGTAAGACCGCAACTACCTACTCCTAAACACGAACCTGCCCAGGCCCTGGGACCTACGCAGCTGACGGCTATCTATCCCAGTCCTGAGTATGGTGTGATAAAGGTAGACAAGATCATACCTAAGGAGGTAGACCTCAACGTCCAGTT
>JARYLO010000011.1 GCA_029907605.1 Sedimentisphaerales bacterium | reverse complement strand
AGGATAGCCGCCTGCCTTCATGTGACCGCAGAGACGGCCAATCTCATGCGGACGCTGAAGGCCGCTGGTGCACAACCTGTCCTATGTGCCTCCAATCCACTCAGTACGCAGGACGATGTCGCAGCCTCCCTTGTCAAGGACTTCGGCATACCTGTGTTTGCGATCAGGGGTGAGGATCGGCGGACCTATTACAAGCACATAAACGCGGCAATAGACCACAAGCCCATGATCACGTTCGACGATGGGGCAGACCTGGTAAACGAGCTGCACACCCGAAGGAAGGCAGATGCAGAAAGGATCATCGCTAGCATGGAGGAGACCACAACCGGGGTCATAAGGCTCAGGGCCATGGCAGCAAGCGGTATATTGAGGATCCCAGTAGTGGCGGTCAATGATGCTGCCAGCAAGCACCTGTTCGACAACCGCTACGGCACAGGCCAATCTACCATTGATGGGCTCATTCGGGCCACCGACATGCTGATCGCAGGCTCGAAGATCGTAGTTGCCGGATATGGCTGGTGCGGCCGTGGTTTTGCCATGAGGGCCAGGGGTATGGGTGCACAGGTGATCGTCACAGAGGTGGATCCCATCCGGGCCCTGGAGGCCGCCATGGATGGTTACCAGGTCATGAGCATGGATCAGGCAGCGCCTATTGGAGACGTATTCGTCACACTTACAGGCAATAAGCACGTCCTGAGGGCTGAACACTTCAAGAGGATGAAGGACAGGGCCATAGTGGCCAATAGTGGGCACTTCGATGTAGAGATAGATATCCCTGCACTAAAGGCCCTCAGCAAGAGGATAAACAGGCAGGTCAGAAGGTACGTAGATGAATATGTCTTGGCAAATGGCAAACGGATCTATCTACTGGCAGATGGACGCTTGTTGAACCTGGCTGCAGCATCTGGCCATCCGGCATGTGTGATGGACATGAGCTTTGCAACACAGGCATTAGAGGCCGAGTATGTGGTGCGTCATAAGGGCCGGCTAGCAGTGGCTGTCCATACGGTGCCAAAGGAGATAGAGGATCAGGTCTGCACGCTGAAACTCAGGTCCATGGGGATCAGGATCGACCAACTGACGCCAGAGCAGTTGGAGTATCTTGCCACAAGCGGCGAAGGTACATAGACCAAAGGCATTCGAGCCACCATAAATGGACCCTGTTGAGGATAAGATAGGGACCGAAAGGTCCTCCACTATAGGCAAGTCCTTCCTTGCCCTAGGTCCATCACTCCATTACAGCCACCGGAATGTCCAGGTCTGGTGGTTCCTGACATTGGTCTTCTTTGGGATGGTCTGCCTGGTGTGGTCACGGGTTTCAGGTGGTCAGCTACCCATAACGCTCCAGTCCCTTCTCAGTAGCCGGGCGTGGGAGCTTGGACATGTAAGTACCACAGGGATCACTATATTCGAGTATCCCTGGCAGATCCTGGTACTGGGCCTATTGATGGGTCTGATGGCTGTCTTCCCAATACTGGTGGCCCAGTTATTGAGCTTTGCATATAGCATACCGTTCATACTTGCCACCTTCCTGCTGGCAGGGCTACCTGGTCTTGCGCTGAGCCTTGTGATCAGTTGCATCGGGGCAGCATGTAGACCTCTACGGTTTAGATCAAGGATCATTGCCATTGCCCTATGCATGGCACCGCAACTTGCCTACTGGGGGATCTTTGGGCCAGTCAAGGGTGCCGAGCCAGTTGTCTGGGGCATATCCTTTGCGCCGTGGCTGACAGCATGGCTAGTGGGCCTGATCGTGGTAGGTATTGTGCTGGCGACAGGACACTTCACACGATATAGGCCTGGCATCTTGTTCTGGACAGAGATAGTGGCACTGGTAGGCACCTGTGCCCTATTCGAGGCGACTATTGGCATAAACGAGCTTGCCTACCATAGATATGTCCTACAGAATGCACCTGAAAGCGTCAGGCAGTTCCACGATCAGCAAATCACTTCCTTGCTCGACCGCACCATAAGGGACCAGGCAGTAAGGCAGTATCTATCTGGATTCTTCTATCCAACTGACCCCATCCAGCTCCGCCAGACACTCAAACGGGAGATCCAGCAGGAGCTGATGTATGACCGTTGGCCAAGTTGGTTCCAGGTGCCAGCTGAACTGAACTACCAGCGGGCCAGGCAACAGTTGCTCAACCAATACGATAGATTTATAAGGCCAGTCAGGCCCTGGTGGATGCCAAATACCGTCTATCAAAGGATCGTCAGCCGCAGGGCCACCAGCTCCAGGATGGCAGTTGCCCTCTATTACAAGGCCATCGTGTACGACTACACGCCAGATATACCGCTATTGGGTAGGCAAGAGGTCCTGAGGTTCGCATCCGACTTCCCCTCGGAAAGGTCAAGGGAGGCCTGGTATCAACTCTATTGCAACTTCAGCAAGAGCCCTGAGTCCATAGAGGCCAGGCTCAGGATCGCAAGGCATTGGGCCAGCCAGGGTTATTTCGAACTGGCCCAGAATCTCATCAGGGAGGCAAAGACCCTCTTGGCTGAGGCCCTTTCCAACCAAGACACTGAGGAACCTAGGGCCCAGCGGAGTCCCTTTCACAAGCCCGCCACATCGATCATGACCGAGGCAAGGTTGAAGGATCTGCAGGCAAGGCTGGAAAGATTCAGTGTGCTGATAGGTCCAGAAAATCGCACGGACAACCAGGTGTCCGAGGCCCGTCTTGCCCAGTTCCTCAAGCTGAACCCATATACCATCGACTATGAGGCCAGGCTTCAGGATCTGCTGGCAGAGATGCCCCCCAATGACCCCCTACTTGACAATCTCCTCCTTGCCCAGGCAAAGACCATCGCTGACGTGGAGGCATGTGCTAGCCGCCTTTATGCCATATTTAGGCAATTCCCAGACAGGGACGGCGGCAAAGAGGCGCTTTACGAGCTAGCAAGGCTCAAGATCAGGATGTATCAGGCAGAGACAAACACAGAATCAAGGCGGACACTGCTGAAGGAGGTCCGTCAGCTACTTGAACAGGTCTGTCAGTTGTATTCAGGCCAATTCCTCGCAGAGGAAGCAAGGGCCACTATGGCTACCCTACCAAGCGACTAGGCCAGTAGCTGGACCAACACCTGAGGCTCAACACGAAAAGGCGATCCGATCCCCTCAAAAAAGCCGTGCTCAGCTATCAGGTGCATATTCAGGTCCGTCCAACTAGCCGCAATACCCTTATCCAGGTGCCTTGCCACCGTCACCGTCTTGTCAAAAAGCCCACAGCCTGGCCATGGACAGCCTATCCGGCCCTTCCATTGCTGGCAATACACCTCTATTCTTCCAACGACCACCGGCACCTCCAGGTTTTGCCTGGCGATAGCTGCAAGTCCTTGCATCCTCTTGGCAAGATCGGTTGCCGTAATGCCAAGTCTGGCCAATGTTGCGGCATCTGCAGCGATTATCTCTGCAACGGGCCTGTGGTCCTTGCCCAAGAAACTCGTAGATAGTGCTGGGCTAGATCGAAGGCTTAGCTCCACCTTCCCCAATAGATCAGGGTCTTGGGACATGTTTGAATGCCCTCATATCAGAACTTATCGTAGTATATCTGCTCAGGCGGCATCCCGAGAGCTGTCAAGACCTTTAAAGCTGCATCTATCATGCCTGGTGGACCACACAGGTACCCTTCATGGCCCTTGAGGTCCTGATAAAGACGGCCAATGACATCTGTAACAAGTCCCACCTGGCCATCCCAATCTTGCCCCTGCTCTACCTGTGCAACTACAGGCACAAACCTAAAGCCCTTTATCCGTGCCTCAAATCCCCTCAATCTTTCCAGTAGATACAGGTCATTTACGGTCCTTGCGCCAAAAAAGAGTGTAACTGGCCTGTATTGTTGGCCATCTGCCAATGCGTACAGCATTGCCAAGAATGGTGCTAGACCAGAACCACCTGCAATAAAGACCGCAGGTAAGGGCCTATCGGATAGTCCAAACTGGCCTACAGGCCTAGAAAGAAAGACCTGTTGACCGATCTTGAGATAATCAAAGCAGTACCTGGTACATATGCCATTAGGCACCTTTCTTATGACCAGTTCCAGGATGTGCCTATTTGCAGGATCGGAGGCAATGGAGTACTCCCTTGTGACAGGCTCTGGGGAGCCAGGATATGGAGGACACAGCAGGCGGACGTACTGGCCTGGAATGAAATCGATTACAGGAGGGTCCTGCAGCTCAAATCGAAATAGCCTCGTATCTGCCGTCAATTCCTGCACATCTGCAAAAACCGCCCTAACAAGACTATCTTGAAGGACCTGCTGGGGCAGTTCTATCTGCAGGTGCCCATCAATACGAACCTGACAGGCCAACCTGAAACCAGCCTTGACCAGATCGCCGAGCCTGACAGTCTCCTTATCCGTCAAAGGCCCACCACCAGCTACCACCTTGACCTTACACAGACCGCATGCACCACGGCCCCCGCATGCGGTAGGCAGGAACACCCCATGACTAGCCAGGGCAGTAAGCAAGGTCTGCCCAGATCTTGCAGGTATCAGGTGGTCCTGGTTGACCCTGATCTTATAGTCCAGATCAGATCCACCCATCAGGCAAGAGAGATCAGCCTCCTATACAGGGTAGCTATATGCCCCATCTCCTCCTGGATGATCTTTTCGACCTGGGCCTCTGCCTGATCGCCCCTGACCAAGGCCTTCAGGCCTACATAGAACACAACACTATTGTGCTCTGCGCGCAGGGCAATGTTCAGGACCTGCTCTGCAGTCTCACGGCCTGTAAGCTCCTGGTCTGGGCTGAGCTTACCCTCATAGCCCTTTCCATCTGCCATGGCCTGAAGATACAGACCTATCTGATCATCCGGGTCAAAGACGGTCGGCTCCTTCTGCTGCTCGGTGAGCCTTCCGCGCATGGCAGAAAAGACCTCTGCATGCCCATCTTCCATGACCGCTAGGTCCTCAAAGAGGGTCTTCATAGAGGAATCCCTCGCCTTAGCAGCAGCCCGCCTGTAGAACCTGCCTGCATTGCGTTCTATATGCTCGGCGATCTGGAGTATCTCATCTACGTTGAATGTGATGCCCACGGTCCTTCTCCTTGATCAGCTATCGGCCTTCCTGGAGGCCATCTGATGATCCAACATGAGTATCGCGCCCTTTGACTGACCGGCCATCTCCAGTCGCTGTATGATCTGCTGGACATTGGCCTCTTCTTCCACCTGCTCGTTTACGAACCACTGCAGGAAGACCACTGCGGCATGGTCCTTCTCTGTCAAGGCAAGGTCCATCAGGTCATGGATAGAGCTAGTGACCTTTTTCTCGTGCGCAAGTGTATCTGCCATCATGGCCATCACGTCCTGCCACTGTGAAGGTGGGCAAGCTATAGCTGCAAACCTGACCTGACCTCCCCTGGCAATGATGTGATCATAGAACCTCTGCGCATGGCCTAGCTCCTCTTTTGCCTGGACCCGCATCCAGTGAGCAAAACCGCCAAGCCCCATGTTCTCAAGGGCTGCAGACATGGACCAATAGAGATAGGCAGAGTAGGTCTCTGCATTGAACTGGGCATTGAAGGCATCCTGGATCTTTTTGCTAATCATCTCCTACCCTTTCCAAAGCCCATGTATGTTGCAGTACTCGCGTGCGCTGACAGACTTGGCCTCTATCATAAAGACAGCCTCAGGTTTGTCTCCAGGCTTGAGGAATTGCTTGTAGACCCTGCCATCTGCAGTCAGCTCTATCCACTCTATGTAGTGTGCTGCCTCCATCGGATGGGCAACACTGCCTACCTTGACCTTGTAGCCGCCGGCCATCTTCTCGATCACCGGTACGTGCTTTTCCTTTGAGGCATCCACGGTGTTTTCCACCATCAGCTTCATGGGCTGGCCGCAGCAGACAAGCTCACCTGACCCAGGATGTACCACCTCCACAATATTGCCACATACCATACACTTGTAGATCTGCATATTTGCCGTCATGTTTCACTCCTTTCTATTGAACAATACCGGCCTGTTTGTGCTTGTCCAGGATCTGTTGGGCCATTCGGTCCAGGGCAAGATAGTCCTCATCCCTGGGCAGCCCCTTTACCAACACAGGATCTATCAGCTCCACCTTCAGATTGCCCATAAGGCCTTGCAATTGCTCGATCGCCTTGCCGCCCCACCCGTAGCTGCATACGATAGAGGCAAACCTGGTCTTTGGGCGGAGGGCATTGGCCAAGGTCGCTGCATATGCAGCCAACGGGTGTGGCCCAACCAAGACGGTAGGCGTGGCCAGGACCAGTGTTGCCGCATCAACCAAGGCCATGGCCAATTCACCTATGTCGGTCCTCGAAAGGTTGAACGGCCTGACCGTTATGCCTAGGTCCATCAAGACCTCGATCAGGTGTGATACCATCCGCCTTGTGCTATTGTGCATCGAGACAAAGGCCAGGACCACCTCGTTCTTGACCCGATCACTGGACCAGTCTGCATATACATCCATTATCAGCCCAGGCTTGTCATACACAGGCCCATGGCTAGGTGCAATGAGTTCTATCTGTATGCCCGCAAACCTTGCCAGGTGTTTGCGGATATACGATCTAAATGGCATCATGATCTCCGCATAATACCTCTTGGCCGCCCTCTCCACGGTTGGCCAATCATCCACAAACAGACTGCTAGTGGCAAGGTGCGAACCAAACATATCGCATGGGAAAAGGATCCTATCCTCTACCAGATATGTCGCAAATGTCTCAGGCCAGTGAACCCAGGGTATGTCCATGAACCTGAGGGTCTTGTTGCCTAAGGATAGGGTCTGCCCATCTGTGATGACCAAGAACCTATCCTCTTCTATGTGCAGATGGCTGACAAGTAGGTCCTTACATTTCTGGTTGACCACCACCTTGGCATCGGGATAGATCGTCAGTACATCCGGGATAGAACCAGAATGGTCCTGCTCGCCATGATGGGCAACTATGTAATCAAGATGGTCTATACCAGCACTGACCAGGTTTCCCACCAAGACATCGGTCTTTGTAGGGTCTACTGTATCGAGCAGTGCGATCTTCTCAGAACCCTTGATCAGATATGCATTGTAACTAGTCCCATCAGGTAGTGGGATCAGCTCATCAAAAAGCCTTCGGTCCCAGTCTATGGCCCCAACCTCGTATACATCTGGCCTTAACTGCCGCATATCCTGACCCCTTAAAAGTCTAACCGCTGCCTTTCCCAGCCAGACCAGAGGCCACCTTCAAGGCAGCTGCATAATCGGGCTGGTCTGTCACCTCCGGCACGATCTGGATATACCGGATGATACCAGGCTTGTCCAGGACAAAGACCGACCTTGCCAACAGCCTCAGCTCCTTGATCAAGACACCATAGGCCAGGCCAAACGCAGCATCCCTATGATCTGACAAGGTAAGTACACCAGGAAGGCCACTGCTACCGCACCATCGCCTCTGGGCAAAAGGAAGATCCATGCTGATGGTCAACACGATTACATCGCTGCCAAGCCCCTGGACCTTCTGGTTGAAGGTCCTGGTCTGGAGGTCGCACACAGGTGTGTCCAAGGATGGGACCGCAGATATGATGACCACCTTGCCCTTGTAGGCAGATAAGGCCCGGTCCGAGAGGTCATCTGCCACCAGCACCGCATCAGGCCCAATCTGGCCTATAGAGACCTCTCGACCTACCAGCGTCATGGGCCTGCCCTTGAAGGTTATTGCCGCCCTTCTTTCCTGCATAAAAAGTCCTTTCTCAAGATGGGCTAACCTAGTAGTTTGCTTGATCTAACTCAAAGTAAGCCTGAGGATGCTGACAAAGTGGACAAACCTTTGGCGCACTGATCCCTTCATGCACATATCCACATTTGCGGCAGACCCATCGCACAGGCCTATCCTTTGTAAATACCTTGCCATCTTCTATATTCCGGGCAAGTGCCAGGTACCTGTTCTCGTGTCTGATCTCAGAGATCATGATCAATCTAAACAGTGCTGCCACCTTTTCAAGTCCCTCCTTGTCTGCCACCTTTGCAAACTCAGGGTACATGATGCTGTTCTCGTAGTGCTCGCCTGCGGCAGCGGCCTTGAGGTTCTCCAATGTAGACCCAACTACCCCTGCAGGGAATGCGGCGGTGATCTGGACCTCACCACCCTCAAGCAGGGAGAATAGCTGTTTTGCATGCTGCCTTTCATGCTCAGCGGTCTGGGCAAATATCTCTGCGATCTGCTCGAACCCTTCCTTGCTTGCCTGCCTGGCAAACATATCATATCGGTTCCTGGCCTGGGATTCACCTGCAAATGCGGTCAATATATTCCTTTCTGTCTGCGTGCCTTTCAATCCCATGATTTGTTCCTTTCCATATTGTCTTGTCCTAGTCTAACCTAAGTAGTATTAATTACTATTTAGCCTTGGTGTTCGGACAAGTCAATAATTTTCTTGTGGGATATGCAGTTACCTGGACATGCCTAGGCCCTTCTGCCTTATAGAGGTGATCAGGTCTGCGGCTCAAACCTATAGCCAACGTCACGGATGGTACGTATGTAGATAGGCCTCGATGGGGTCTGGCTCTACCTTTTGACGCAAGGTGGTTACAAACCTGTCCACACACCTTGGACCTGAAGGGCTGTCATAGCCCCAGACCGCATTTAGTATCTGGTCCCTGGTCAAGGCACGGCCCGCATGGGTCACGAAGAACTCCAGCAACCTGAACTCCTTTGGCGACAATACCACATCATTACCATTGCAGGTCAACCTCATGGCCTGAATATCCAGCACATATGGACCGAAGCTATATACAGCAGGGCCCTGCTGCTTGGTCCTTCGCAGGAGGGCAGAGGCCCTGGCCAACAACTGCCTTATACTGAACGGCTTTGTGACATAGTCATCAGCACCAAGATTGAGGCCCAAGACGATGTCAGACTCCTCGGACTTGGCGGTCAGCATGATGATCGGCACCCCTATCCCCTTCTTACGAAGGATCTGACAGATCTCATAGCCATTGATCTTGGGCAGCATGATATCCAGGATGATCAGATCCACCTGTGCATCCAATGCCTTGCTAAGCCCGCTCTCTCCATCAGATGCAGTGATGACACTGAAGCCATTGGCCCTGAAGTTGTCCTCAAGGCCTCGCAGCATGGCAGGCTCATCCTCGATGATCAAGACGGTCTCCATATAGGCAACCTCACTGTAAAGGTGCTGCCCTGGCCAGGCCTGCTACGGACAATGACCTTGCCCTTATGTGCACTGACAATAAACCTGACTATGGCCAGGCCCAGGCCACAGCCACCTGCCTGGCGGCCAAGCGACATATCCACCTGGTAGAACCTGTCGAATATCCGCCGCAGGGCCCGTCTGGGTATACCTATCCCGTTGTCGCATACCGATATCTCGATATTATCACCTTGCCTACTTGTGCGCAAGGTAATCCTCTTTTCATCACCTGTGTACTTGTAGGCATTATCAAGCAGGTTGACTAGCACGGTGATCATGCCATCGAGATCTGCATAAACCTTGGGCAGATCTGGTTGCAGTTCCAAGTGTATCTGTACTCTTGCATGGTTCCACTTAGGGCCTATCGTATCCAATGCCTTGTGTACCAATAGGTTAGGATCTACTGGGCCCATGTTGAATGCGAACCTATTCCTCTCCATCCTGGAGAATGTCAGGAACTTGTCGACCAACCCGCTGAGGCGAAGGTTCTCATTGGCAATCAATGTCAGGTATTGCCTGACATCCTCCTGATGCTGTACCGTGCCTTCCAAAAGGGTATCCACCAGGAGCCTCATGGATGCAAGTGGGGTCTTCAGCTCGTGCGCAACCGTGGCAATGAAATCATTCTTGAGCCTATTGAGTCTGGCCTGACCCCTAACTGCCTGTGTGGTGACCGCCCCAGCAACTATGCTCAAGACGATGACCAGGGTCCCGATCCAGATATAGAGGCCCTGCTGCCTGCGTGCAGCAACCAGGGATGGGATATCAGGCATCATGCAGAACTCCACCTTCCACCCAGGCCACAGTCCACAGGCAGGCATGGCAGCAACCATGACCTCATTGCCGACCATAGGACCATCCGACCTGCCCTTTTCGTCTGTGATCCTGACGGCTATCTCTGCAGGCAACCTCTCAGACAAGAAACCCCTGACCCACTGAATGAACGATCGGCGATCCATGATCGCCACAAACCAACCTTTGTCATGCCTCAAGACCCAACCCAACAGACCCTCATCTTGAAGGCCAAAGACATCACCTTGCTGTCTAGCGGCAATGGCTGCCAATCCATGCCCAGGCCTACCCAGTAATTCAACGATCTGTATGCCAACCCGTTCTGCATCAAGTAAGGCCCTTGCATCGTCCAATGGTTGCAGATATGCCGCATCTGCCCCTGGGATACGGCCTACCAACCTAATCAACCTGCCAAGCACCAAGGGCCCTTGTGGATGAAGGCAGCAGGTTTTCATCGTAATCAAGTGCAAGACCCAGGATGCTGGCGAACTGCTGCTCGAGGCCCACAATGGACATATCTGCCATGACCTCCAGGGCCCTCAGCCTTAAGCCAAATACGTACTCGGCCGTATCGGCAGTCAGTCTTACTGAATCCGTGACACTCAAGACAGGATCCACTAGGCCTTGCAGATCGCCAATTGCATTTAGGCACCTTGCTGCCCCGGCTGCGGCCGCAAGTCGAATGTTGGGATCTGGGCTGGTTTTAGCCAGGTACTTGTAAAGCCTAGCTGCCTGCATATAGTCCTTCAGGACATACTCTACCTGCATGACCTCCAATAGCACCTGGTCCTGCTCAACAGCCCTCTGGACTGACCCTGAGAGGATCGTCGGATAGACAATCCGGCCATCAGGTCCGAGGATGACCGCAGACCTCATCTCAGCAGGTCCCTCCCCCTTGCGACGCAACACTATCTGCTTGAATGCTGCAGGACCTTCCTCGGGCAAATCATGTGACAGCCGCTCAGACAGCCCCACCCAATACTGCTCCATCTCGGATCTGGCCCGCGCGGCGGTCTGGCCATAGAGCTCTATCAGCCGTTGCTTGACCGCCAAGCGTTCATTTCGGACCGCCTGCTGCATGAACCATAGTAGGCAGACGGTGGGCAGTGTGACCACCACCAATGGCAGCCACACCACCCATCTGTGCCTATCCGTGGTTAGGCCTGGGCCTATCGTGACCTACGTCCCCTTAATCTTGAGCTATTACCGATTATTATACAAATCCTGCACCTGGCCGTCGCTGAGGGCATAGCTATAGATCCTGACATCATCTATGATCCCCCTGAAGAAGTACGGCTCGGCGGCATGCCTACCTAGCTTCATTGTAGCAGCCTCATGGTCCGGCTTGCCGGGTTGCTCAAGCCTGGTAGCGGTGATCAGGGCACCATCCCTGTAGGCCTTTAGGGTCTGGCCCTCAAAGGTGGCCACAAGGTGGTACCAGGTCTCTGCCTGTAGCTGGCCAAAGCTGGCTGAGTACCACCGGTCGCCCACATACACGCCAGCCGCACCCCTCATGTATGCCAGTACATGGTTCCAATTTATCTGGAAGTTCCTCTCGCGATGCACAGGCCCGCTTGGCTTGTCATCTGTCGGGCTAGCAGGACTTCTAACCCAAACCGCAACGGTCCAGTAAGGCAGGTCAGTCGCGTATCCGGTCTCAACCCAATCATCTATACCATCCAACGCAAGGGCCCCTCCTATCTTGCCGTCTGATGGCATCCAAACCGGGTCCCCATGTAACGTGACCATCTGGCCATTACCCGACGAATCGTATGCCTTGTCACCGCTCTTCTCATCCAGTCTCCACCACGCAACAAGCCCAGCCAGATATGCATTGCCGAAGGTCGATGGGTCTTCCCATGCATTGTCCTGCCTTGCATTCCACCCGACCTTGTGGTCTCGATCACCGCCGTCATCGTCGTCGTTGACCTGGACCTCCAGGCCAATGGATGTACCTGGGGTGGGCCTGACGCCCAATGTGGTCCACGGCAGACAGACCTCCAGGTTGTACCCCTTGTCGGTCTTGGCAAAGGCGTATCTGACATGACTGGTCCTATCCTGCCTGGCCTCGCCTATCCGGCCTGGCTGACCCCATACGAAGTAGAAATGCAGATCATCAGGCCCATAGGTACTGGACTTGCTGTTGTCTGGGTCCACGAAGATCTCCACACAGTCATCCTGCCAGTACTGACTAGAGTCTGACCGCAGGTCTTCATCGCTGACCTCGACTAGCAAGTAAAGAGCATTGGCATCCCAGACTGACCTGAAACTGGCAGAAAAATCTATTAGGCCGGATATGTTGCGATAGTAGCTCCTCTGGATGGTATTGACCTTTACCCCTGACCAGACCTCGTCAATCGCCCCATCGATCGTCGGTGCAGTACTGGCCTTTGTGACCAAGACATCCTCAGAAGTAAGATAGGATAGATACAAGGCAGATTCACGGGTCAACTGGACGATCTGCCCGATCGGTCCCCACAGTTGCCTCAGCGGTGGGATATGGTCCAGGCTGATACTCAAGGTGATCTGTCTATCCTGTTCAACGGTCCGGACCTTGAGGGTAGTATCCTTGCAGACCTGCGACAATTGCCTTATGGCCTGCTGGGCCTTGTCGGAATCTTGCCCTGTGGCCAAGTACACACCTGCAAGCTCTATCAGCCCACCTACATTGGCGATCAGGAGTTTATTAGAGGCCGCTGCATCAGCCAGGTCCCTTGCCAACGGCCCCTGTTTGGCAGCTGACCTGCTTGTCACAATCATGCCCAAATGATATGCAACTGGTGGCAGCGGCCCAGGCCTTGTTTCGGATGGTCCTTCAGGCTTGACAAATAGCGTGATCTGCCGGACCTTCTCCAATAAAACCCTGGCGATATCCGCCCCAGGAAGCTGCGCGAGCCTCTCTTGTGTCGCCTTGGCCTGGCCCGACTGGGGATCTGGAAACGCAACGCTCAAGACCGCAATTGCCTCAGCAGGGACGGCCATCAGCGCAGCATGGTCCAGTGGCGGCGTGCGTACCAGGTCATAGGCAAGGCAACGACTGCCTTCCTTGAACCCAAGGCCGAGCCCTAGCTCCACCGAACCTGCCCTTAAAGCCAATTGAGCGGTCAGGTCCTCAAGGCTATTTGCATCCACCAGACCGCCTAGAACGCCCATCCTAACGGCATCATCAAGCCCTGGGAGATTCTGTGCATACTTGCTTGCCTTATCCAGGTCGACCCAGACCGTCAGGGCACTATCCTGACGGGCCTGTTTGGATAGACTCGCAAAGGACTTGTTACTTTGGATAAGAGAAGGCTCCTGGGCCAATCCCTTATGGCGCCTTGCAGCCCATTCCAACTGACCCTGTGTATTTGAGATCAGGATCACATTCTCATCGTGGCAGGCAAATAGCATGTTGTCGCGGATCCTCACCGCCTCCATACCAGCGACAGGCTTGATCCTCACCCCTGCTGCACCCAGGAAGGCCAACAGCAGCCCCCTGATCGCGTCGCTCTTTCCTGGATACAGGACAAGGATAAAGGCTGGATGCCCCTGATCTGTGGCAACAACACCTAGGGCTAGGCCCCTGATCTTCTTGAACTCGGCCATCATGCTGGGGTTCAGTAGGTTCGCCAGGATGTGCTCCGGTCCTAGTTGATCAGCCTGCCCGTGGGTACCTGCCACCATGGCCAATGGGTCCTCAAGGGGCGTGCCCTTGAACATGTTCAATATGGTCTGTATCTGCCTGCCAGGGCTACCCAACTCCACGTACAGCATTGTCTGGGGCGGCATGAATGAGGCCAGGTCGACCAATGTCAGGTCCTGAAGGACCTGCCTGGCCTTCTCTACGATAGCGGCCTGGTCTTCAAAATCCTTCACAAGCCGCTCCAGGCTGGCTATTGCGCCAGGCATGTCCTGTGCCTTCAACTGGCAATTGGCCTTTCGATACAAGGCCCGGGCCCGATAGGACCTGGGGGCAGATTGATCCTCTACCAGGCCATCATACAGGCCCATTGCCTTGACAAGGTCTCCCTCTATCTCCTCTGCAAAGATGGCCTCCTGGATGGCCTCTGCAGGTGTCTTGGCCCATCCTGCGGTCGCCGTCAAGATGGTTACAACCAGTGCTAGAAGGATCTTCGTTTTTCCCATGGCCTTACCCTTTCCATATGAGGTTAATAGATCCACATCGATTGTCGATCCTAGAGGACCCCTGTTACAGGTTTGTTACAGCATTGCTATCTTTGGGTGATCTTTTCGGTTGAGGCTTTCCCTTGCATACGGCCGCTCTACGGGTACCATTCTCCAAGGTCATGCCTACCCACGATCAGTACATCATGCCCAATGGGATGGTGGTCCTGGGCCAGCCTATGGAGGCGGTCCAGACGGCTGCCTTTGTCTTTATGCTGCCAGCAGGGTCCTCAAGGATGCCTGAGGGGACCTGCGGGGCAGCCAACGTCATTGCAGACTGGCTGTTTCGGGGTGCAGGGGACATGGATAGCAGGCAGTTGTGCGATGCGCTGGATGGGCTCGGCCTACAACGCTATACGGCAGTGGACCACACCCATCTGACGATCGGTGCGACCATGGAGGCATCGCACCTTCATCAGGCCTTGGGGCTGTATGGAGAGGTCATATCTAGGCCATGGCTCGATCCAGAACAGTTCGAGCTGGCCAGGCAACTGGCCATAGATGAGGTCAAGGCCCTGGATGACGACCCGCAGGAGAAGGTCTTGCTGGAGCTCAAGGAGAGGTTCTACCCATATCCACTCGGCCGTCACCCTGTTGGTAGGATCGATCAGCTACAATCCTTGCAAGCGCAACACGTTGCGAGCCTTTTGGGCCAGCATATCCGGCCTTCTAGGGCCATCTTTGGCGTGGCAGGAATGTACGATTTTGGGCAGGTCTGTGATCAGCTTGAGGCCTTGTTCGGCCAGGATAGTACTGCTGGGCCTGAGCCAATTAGACCCGGTCCTGTCGGACCCAGATATACACACATCCCCCTGGAAAGTGCTCAGGTCCATATTGGCCTGATGACCCCTACAGTAGGCCCTGCCGACCCAGATTACTACCATGCAAGGGTGACGGTCTCCATCCTATCAGGTGGCATGAGTTCTAGGCTCTTTGTCCAGGTCAGGGAAAAACGGGGGCTTTGCTATGCAGTAAATGCCAGGTACCACTGCCTGAAGGAGGCTGCAGGCATAATCTGTTACGCCGGCACTACCCCGCCACATGCCCAGCAGACCCTCCAGATCATCATCGATCAGTTTAGGGGCCTTTCGCAGGGGCTGACCGACAGCGAACTAGATAGGGCAAAGGCAGGCCTAAAGTCAGGCCTGATACTCAGTAGCGAATCATCCACTCGGAGGGCGGCAGCCATCTGCACTGACTATCACCTATTGGGCAGGGTCAGGGACCTGGATCAGATCAAGGCCGCTATAGATGCAGTCACCATAGAGGGTATCCAAGACTTCCTGGCTCGACATCCATTCGACGACTTCACTGTGGTAACGATAGGCCCAAATCCTGTGGAATTGCCTTGGGACCATGGAATTCAAGCGGCATAAGCTAGACAATGGCCTCCAGATCGTGGCAGAATTGAACCCCTCTGCCAAGTCTGCTGCCGTTGGGCTGTTCATCAAGACAGGGGCAAGGGATGAGCCGGACCGCTACAGCGGCATATCCCACTTCCTTGAGCACATGATCTTCAAGGGCACAGAGAGGCTCGATGCCATAGCAGTCAACGAGGCATTTGACAGGACCGGGGCACATTTCAATGCATTCACTACAGAAGAGAACACGGTCTATTATGCCGCGGTCCTACCAGAATACCTCGAACAGGTCACCGCCCTTTGGATCGAACTGATGAGGCCTGCACTTAGATCTGGCGATCTGGAGCTGGAAAGGCAGGTGATTCTCCAGGAGATCGCCATGTATAAGGACCAACCGGACCGGCAGGTATTGGAGCAATGCCGCAGCCTCCATTATGACGGCCACCCATGTGGCAAGATAGTGATCGGGACCGATAAGACCGTATCTTCCTTGACCGCCGACCAGATCAGGTCATATCTGCAACAGAGGTATGTACCTAACAACATGATC
This sequence comes from Sedimentisphaerales bacterium, assembly GCA_029907605.1. Classification (GTDB taxonomy): domain Bacteria; phylum Planctomycetota; class Phycisphaerae; order Sedimentisphaerales; family Anaerobacaceae; genus DTPU01. The sequence continues at coordinate 24,926 of JARYLO010000011.1, read as the reverse complement.
GTGGCATTCGCTGGCAACCTGGATTGGGACAGGTGTTGCGGTCTGGTCGAGGCTAGCTGTAGCCAGTGGCAGTCAGCGGACACAGACCGACAGGTTGGCCACTTTGCAGGCACGATGAAGAGCCAGTGGGAGGACAGGGATGGCCTCAGTTGTGAGCACATATGTCTGATGCACCAGGCGGTCTCGGCACAGGATCAAAGGAGGTTCATGGCTGCCCTGTTAGCATCCATCGTGGGGGATGACACCGGTTCTAGGTATTACTGGCATCTAGTAGACAACGCCACTGCCTTGAGTGCGACCATGCAGTACTGGCCCATGGACGGGACCGGGGCACTGTGCAGCTACCTATCCTGCAGGAAGGGCATGGCCAGGAAGGTGCTCGAGGTGACAGAGGGGATATTCGAGGATCTCTATACCAAGGGCATTGGCCAACAAGAGCTCGAGAGGGCAAAGAACAAGATCATCAGCGCACTAGTTATAAGGGACGAGGTGCCGATGGGTAGGCTTATTGATATAGCCATGAACTGGCTGTATCTTGGTCAATACAGGACCATCGAGCAGGAGGTCAGGGACCTTAGGTCCGTTACGGTGGAGGATATCAACCGCTTGATCAAGGAGCTTGACCTGAGGCGATTTACAAGCTACGTACTCAGGCCTGCTAATGGTAAGGGCAACTGAGATGGGTAAGGCCGAAAGAAGAAGGGGTCTGGATGCGATCGTGCCAGGCCGGGATCAAGACCCAAGGGAGGGCAATCCAGATATACCCTCCTTTGATCTCAACAAGCAGGTCAGGGCCGAGGACCGCAAGGCCACCGCGTCAAGGAGGAAAGGCCCAAGGGCAAGGCAAGACGGCACTCCCGACCAGGCCCAATCAAGCACCTACAGCCCATGGCAGCCTTCAATGACAGACCAACAGTTGGAGCTCATCGCCGATATCGTCTCAAGGGATATCCAGAGGCTGATACAGGGTGAGAGGGTATTTGGGCCTTAGGTGCATTCACTTGACGTGTGCTGGGCCAGTTATTATAAGGACCAGACCAAAGCCCGGATCAGGGTAGAGACGAAGATCTGTGCCTCTTATTGAAGGGTCTAGCCATGAATAATGTACCGACCGTAAAAGTGGGCCTCATTGCAGTAAGTCGCGACTGTTTCCCCATCGAACTATCCAAGAGACGCCGGAGGGCCCTAGCAAAGGAATGTAAGGCAAAAGGCCTGCCGGTAGTCGAATTGCAGACCATCATCGAGAACGAGAAGGACCTGGCAAAGGCCTTTGAGGAGATCCAGACACGCAAGGTAAATGCCCTGGCCATATACCTAGGCAACTTCGGACCAGAAGGACCAACTACCCTCCTGGCCCAGAGGTTCGGCGGTCCGGTCATGATAGCTGCAGCAGCAGAGGAATCCCAACAGGACCTGGTAAACGGCAGGGGTGATGCATATTGTGGGATGCTCAACACCTCCTACAACTGCAGTCTAAGAAGGCTGCGGCCATATATACCGCAAAACCCGGTCGGTACCGCTGCGGAGGTGGCGGCCATGATCGAGGATTTTGTCCCGATCGCCAGGATCAGGTTAGGCCTGGCAGGCCTAAAGATCTTTACCTTCGGACCAAGGCCCCAGGACTTCCTGGCCTGCAATGCCCCGATAAAGCCACTTTACGACCTCGGTATAGAGATAATGGAGAATAGCGAGCTAGATCTGCTCGATATCTATCAGAAGTCCAAGGACGACAAACGCATAAAGGCCGTTGCCAAGGAGATGGCCAAGGAGTTGGGTCAGGGCAATGCCTTCCCAGATCTATTGGACAAGCTTGCCCAATTTGAGGTCGCATTGCTACAGTTCATGGAGGACAACCTGGGTGCATGCCAGTACGGGATATTTGCCAACAAGTGCTGGCCGGCATTCGAGAGGTTCTTCACATTCGTGCCCTGCTATGTAAATTCCAGGCTGGCATCTAAGGGCATACCTGTCGCATGCGAGGTGGACATCTACGGTGCACTAAGCGAGTATATGGCCACCTGTGCCACGGACATGCCTGCTACCCTGTTAGACATAAACAATACCGTACCCCAAGACATGATCGACGCCCACAAGGCCAAGACGAAGGGCTATAAGCCCACGGACCTGTTCATGGGCTTCCACTGCGGCAACACCCCTTCGTGTTGCCTGGCCGAGTTCGGCATGAAGTACCAACTTATCATGCACAGACTTATGGAGCCTGGCAAGGAACCCAACATCACAAGAGGGACGCTCGAAGGCAGGATAAGACCTGGGGATGTGACGATCTTCAGGATCCAGTCGACTGCAGATACACAGCTGCGGTCATATATAGCACAGGGCCGTGTGCTGGATATCGACCCAAGGTCATTCGGCGGGATAGGTGTGTTTGCCATCCCTAACATGGGAAGGTTCTATAGACACGTGTTGATAGGCAAGAACTTCCCGCACCACACGGCGGTGGCATTCGCCCATGCAGGCAAGGCCCTGTTTGAGGCCTGCAAGATGCTAGGCGTACCGGATATAGCAACACCGCTGCCAGATGGGATCCTGTACCCAGGTGAGGATCCGTTCTAGACCCTCAGCCTAGGTCGCCTTAGCTGAGCCAGCCGCCAACCTCTGTACGAGGCTGGCAACGCGTCTGCCCAGCTTGATTGCATCTTGGCAGGTGACCTGGTCAGGGGCACCCACACATGCCACGCCATAATGGCCGCTGGCATCCAATGGGTCCCCTACCACGATCATGCCATATATCAAGAAGGCCTGCAGTATAGAGAGCAGCGTGGTCTCCTTGCCCCCTGTTGGGTGGCCTGAGGTCACAAATGCAGCACCTATCTTGTCCGCCATCTGCCTGCGGATCCCAACGAATTGGTCGAACATCCGTTTCAGTTCTGCAGCCATCGAGCCAAAGTAGACCGGCGAGCCTGCGATGATCGCGTCAGAGGCCAATAGGTCCTCCTTCTTGACCTCTGCAACAGGCTTGACAACACAATCCACCTGGCCTACCTGCCTGACCCCCTTTGCGATCTCCTCTGCCAACAACTTGGTATTACCAGTCCTGGAGTAGTACGTAACCAATACCTGCATACACTACCTCCAAAACTTACTGGCCTATTGCGCCGGGTTAGGATTGGGTTCTGCCTTGGTGACCTCCAGCAACTCCACATCGAAGATCAGCACTGCATTAGGTGGTATGGCCCTATTGCCATCTGGCCCGTATGCCAGATCTGGTGGGATGTAGATCTCATAATGAGAGCCTGGCTTCATTAGCTGTAGGGCCTCTGTCCAGCCCTTTATCACCGCCCCTACAGGAAACTCGGCTGGTTGGCCACGGTCGTATGAGCTATCGAATTGTGTCCCGTTGATGAATCTACCGCGGTAATGCACCTTCACCCTGTCTGCCATTGTGGGTGACTTGCCGCTACCTTCCTTTATGACCTTGTATTGCAGGCCGCTCGGCAGGACCTTCACCCCCTCCTTCTTTGCGTTGGCTGCCAGGAATGCCTTGCCTTCTGCCAGGTTCTTCTCCGCCAGCTCCTGCCTTTGCTTGAGTTGAGCAGCCTGTACCTGCTGCTGCCATTGGGTTATCAGTTGTCTGATCTCCAATTCACTAAGTACTGGTGTCTGGCCCTTGAGCACATCGGTCAATCCCTTAACCAACATGGCGATATCATATTCGGTCTGCTGGGCCTTCAGGTTAGTACCTATCTGACAACCGATGGCATAGCTAAGCCTCTCCTGTTGCGTCTTGAACTCTACGTTGGCGGAAACACCCGCCGGCTGTTGGGCAAGGGCCATCGCCTGACCTATGATCAGGCACGCAAGCCCGCCCAGGTGTATCCTGGTACACATCTTCGTCCCCTTAAAAAGAGTCTGGTCTTTACCGGCCCTACCACTGGGCCGAAAGATCGTAAGTATACCCCCAAGAGCTTAGGCCAGCAAGCACAATCTGTAGTGGTTTGGGTTGAGTTTGCCCCTCAATGGCGGTTATCATATGGGCCAATTGTATGGTGATGGATATGACTCAAGACAACAATCAACCTCTGGACTTTATAAGACAGATCGTAGCTGAGGACTGTAAGACCGGCAAATGGGGAGGTCGGGTCCATACCCGCTTCCCACCCGAGCCTAACGGATACCTGCATATTGGACATGCCAAGGCCATATGCCTCAACTATGGCATAGCCAAGGATTTCGGTGGCAAGTTCAACCTCCGCTTCGACGACACCAATCCATCAAAGGAGGATCAGGACTATGTGGATGCCATCATAGAGGATGTAAGATGGCTCGGTGCAGACTGGGAGGATCGACTCTACTACGCCTCCGACTATTTTGAACAGATGTACCAATGGGCAGTAGAGCTCATAAAGAAGGGCAAGGCATATGTTTGCGATCTGACACCAGAACAGGTCAGGCAATACCGCGGTACACTCACCGAACCTGGAAGGCCAAGCCCCTATCGCAATAGGAGCGTTGAGGAGAACCTGGATCTATTCGAACGCATGCGGAGGGGTGAGTTTCCAGATGGATCAAGGACGCTCAGGGCCAAGATAGACATGGCCCACCCAAATCTCAATATGCGGGATCCTGTGATGTACCGGATACTCCATCAGGAGCACCACAGACAAGGCAACAAGTGGTGCATATACCCGACCTATGATTGGGCACACGGCCTGGAGGACTCCATAGAGGGGATCACCCACTCCATCTGCACACTCGAATTCGAGAACCATCGGCCCCTCTACGACTGGTTCATAGACGCCATAAATGAGGGCCGCACAGAGGATGGATCAGGGCCTTGGGGAAGGCGTATCCACCACCCACAGCAGATCGAGTTCGCCAGGCTCAACCTCACCTACACGGTCCTGAGCAAGAGGAAGCTCTTGAGGCTTGTAGAGGGCGGCTATGTCAACGGATGGGACGACCCCAGGATGCCCACCATTGCAGGGCTTAGACGCAGGGGCTACTCACCATCGGCCATATGGAACTTCGCGAAGGTCATAGGGGTAAACAAGTACAACAGTACTGTGGATATATCGCTGCTAGAACACTGCCTTAGAGGGGACCTCAACAAGACCAGTCCTCGTGTCATGGCGGTCCTCAGACCGCTGAAGGTCGTGATAACCGATTGGCCTCAGGATAAGGTCGAATATGTGGAGGCCATAAACAACCCAGAGGACCCCACCTCAGGTAGGAGGCTGGTCCCCTTCTCAGGCGTATTGTACATCGAACAGGATGACTTCATGGAGCAGCCTCCTGCCAAGTTCTACAGGCTTGCACCTGGCAGGGAGGTGAGGCTCCGCTATGCATACCTGATCACCTGCAGGGAGGTCATAAAGGACGCCTCCGGCAAGGTCGCCGAACTGCGCTGTACCTATGACCCAGCAACAAGAGGTGGCGAGGTGCCAGATGGCCGGAAGGTAAAGGCCACGTTGCACTGGGTCAGCGCAGCCCATGCCATCGATGCTGAGGTGAGGCTCTACGACCGGCTATTCCTAAAGCCAGACCCAGAGGAGGTCCAAGAGGGCCAGGACTTTACCGCAAACATCAACCCAAACTCCCTGCAGATCCTGAAAGGGTGCAAGGTTGAGCCATCGTTAACGGACACAAGGCCCCTGGATCGCTGGCAGTTCGAGAGGCTGGGTTACTTCTGTACAGACCTAGATTCCAGGCCAGACAGACTGGTGTTCAACCGAACGGTAGAACTGAAGGACACCTGGGCCAAGCTGGTCCGCAAGCGCCAGGTCTAACCAGCCATGGCTGCTGCGGAAGGCTGCAGGTATACCTTTGCCTGGCCTATCAGGTAGAAGCTGCCTGTGATCAGGATCAGGTCCTCCCTGCCTATAGCGCTGCGGGCCAGTTGCAGGGCCTCAGGCAGGCTAGGGGCGGTCTGACACATCTTGTGGGATATCTCTGAGAACCGCTCAGCCAACTCCTCAGGATCGGCGGCCCTGGGCGAGTTACTGCGTGTGAAGATCACCTTGTCTGCACCGTACTGCAGCTCCCTGAGCATCCCATCTATATCCTTGTCGCTGTTGCAGCCAAATATCACTATCATCGAGTCGTATGGCACATTCTGGCCAACAGCGTGGATCACCGCCCTGATGCTTGCAGCATTATGTGCGCCGTCGATCATGACCCTCGGGTCATCGCAGATCATCTCCATACGCCCCGGCAGCACTACCTGCTCTAGGCCCTGAACAGCCTTGTCTGTATCTATCTGATATCCACAACCCTTCAGGCAGTCCAACAATGCCAGTGCAAGGCCGCAGTTGATGGCCTGGTGCTGGCCATGCAAAGGCACACGCAGGTGCTCGAACTTGCTGGTTGGGGTGGTAAGACAGACCCTCATGTGCGGTCCGTGTTCACGAGAGGTCTCGAACCTGTAGGAAAAATCTATGTCCTGCCCAGTCACCAACAAGGGGGCCTTGACCGCTGCTGCCTGGGCCCTCAATACCTTCATCACCACCGGATCCTGATCTACCGTGATGATGGGCACACCAGGCTTGAAGACCCCTGCCTTTTCCTTTGCGATTGCCTCCAAGGTATGACCCAACTGGTGTTGATGGTCTATGCTGATATTGGTAATGCCGATGACCTTGGGGCTGATCACGTTGGTACTGTCTAGCCTACCACCAAGGCCGGTCTCGATGACCGCGATATCTACCTGGCTATCCACAAAGTACATAAAGGCCAAGGCGGTCAAGATCTCGAAGAAGGTAGGTGCCTGACCCTTCTGGGTAAGCCTCTCCACAGGGCCATATACCCTCTGGAGTAACCCAAGCATCTGCTCCTCAGAGATCATCTGGGAGTTGATGGTAATCCTTTCATGCAAGTGGACCAGGTGGGGCGAGGTGTATAGACCTACCTTGAGGCCATTTGCCTCGAGCATCTTGGCCAGCATAGTGGCGGTCGAACCCTTACCCTTTGTACCTGCTATGTGGACCGCACTGAGCTTGGTGTGGGGATTGCCAAGCATATCCAATAGGGCCCGCATGCGATCCAGGTCAAAGGTACTGACGTTGTACCTCAAGAAGACCTGCCTCTCGTAATCGGTCTTGGTGTACAGGTATTTGATGGCCTCCTGGTATGAAGCAAACGGCTTGGCAGGCTGGACCTTGCCAACACCACGGGTCGACTTACGTACTGTCAGCTTGTTTGTCTTTATCGGTGTCTGCTTTGCCATGAAGCTATAAGACTAACAAACGGGGCTGCCCAAGTCAACGGCCCACACAGGACCGTGACCAGCCAAAGACCTACACTGGAGTCGGTCTGGATGAAGCTAATCTGCGAAGGCATAGGCACTTACGCCCTGAGGCAGGACCGCTGCCCCAGGTGGACTTGTACCCGCCTGCTCATCAAAAAAAACCACTCCATGCCACAAGATATACGTGTAGTAGGCCCCATTGTTTGGCCCAATAACCCTAAAGTTAGTCTCTAAGCCTGACTGGCCTGCCTCTTCTTGCGGATGGGTCGCTCCTGGATAAACCTACTGATATTGCGGATCGCCTGTCTGAGCCGCTGCTCATTCTCCACCAGGGCTATGCGGACATACTTCTCACCGTTGGGACCAAAGGCAGCCCCAGGGGCAACCGCAACCTCCGCATACTCCATCAGGTCCATTGCATAATCAATGGTACCCTTGCCCCTTAGATGTTCATCTGGAATCCTTGCCCAAACAAACATCGAGGCCCTTGGCTTTTCCACTATCCATCCTATCCTACCCAGACCCTCGTATACCACATCCCTGCGGGATTGGTATTTCTTGTTCTGCTCCGAGATCGCCTCATCGCAGTCCCGCAGGGCGATGATGCTGGCGATCTGTATGGCCTGGAAGATACCGTAGTCATAATAGCCCTTGATGGTTGCCAGGTAATTGACCATTTCCTTGTTGCCGGCCACAAAACCCACCCTGAATCCTGCCATGTTGTATGGCTTGCTCATGGTGGTGAACTCAACCCCCACCTCCTTTGCACCCTTTGCAGAAAGGAAGCTGGGGGCCTTGTACCCGTCGAAACAGGTCTCCCCATATGCAAAGTCATGGATGACGCAAAAGCCGAACCGCCTGGCCAGTTCCACTACCGTGTCAAAGAAGCCCTCATCCACCGTCATGGCCGTTGGATTGTGGGGATAGTTCAGGATCAGAAGCTTGGGTCTTGGGAACATGTGTTCGCAGACCGCAGCGATGGTATCCAGGAACCTCTGGTCATTGCCCAACGGCACCGTGATCACGTTTCCTCCAGCAAGGACCACACCATAGTTGTGGATCGGATACGCTGGATCAGGCACTATGGCGGTGTCCCCAGGTCCCAGCAAGGCCAGGCACATATGACTAAAGCCCTCCTTGGAACCTATGCAGACCAGGACCTCGGTCTCTGGGTCCAGGTCCACACCCCACTTGCGCTGGTATTTGAGGGCGACCTCTCGCCGGAGGTTCTTGATCCCCTTGGATGCACTATAACGGTGATTCCTAGGGTCCCTGGCTGCCTCGCAAAGCTTGTCTATAACGACCTGTGGCGCTGCGTCCATAGGATTACCCATACCCAGATCGATGATGTCTGCACCCTGCTGCCTCTTGAGCAGCTTCAAGGCATTAAGCCTTGCAAACAGATAAGGTGGAAGCCTGGTGATCCTCTGGGCCGGCTCTATCTCGAATGTACTCATCTTCACAACCCCACAAAGGTACTATTCCCATTCTATCGTAGCAGGCGGCTTACTGGATATATCGTAAACCACCCGATTTACCCCCCTTACCTCATTTATGATCCTAGTGGCTATAGAGGCAAGGACGTCATATGGTATCCTCGAGAAGTCGGCGGTCATAAAGTCGGTGGTCTGGACTGCCCTTATGGCAATCAGGTGCTCGTAGGTCCTACCGTCACCCATCACACCTACGGTGCCTATGGGCACAAGTACTGCAAGTGCCTGGGAGATACTCCGATAAAGACCTGCGGACGTGATCTCGTCGACCAGGATCTCGTCTGCATCCCTAAGGATCCTCAGCCTCTCGGCTGTCACCTCACCTATGATCCTGACGGCAAGGCCAGGTCCTGGGAACGGATGGCGCCAAACGATCTGTTCAGGCAGGCCAAGGTATTGCCCCACCCGCCTGACCTCATCCTTGAAAAGGTCCCTAAGCGGCTCGATCAGCTCAAAACCCAGATCCTCTGGTAGGCCACCTACATTGTGATGCAGCTTTATGCTTTCAGCCACATTGGCCCTGTTCCAGCCGGACTCGATCACATCAGGGTAAAGTGTACCCTGTGCGAGGAACCTGGCCCCCTCTATCTGGCTTGCAGCAGAACGAAAGGCCTCTATGAACTTGTGCCCTATGATCCGCCTCTTGGCCTGAGGGTCAGTCACACCTGCAAGCGCCTCCAGGAACTGCCTTGACCAGTCCACTACCCTCAGGTCCATATGGAAGTGATCCTTAAAGGTGGAGACCACGGTCTGGCGCTCGTTCTTCCTCAACAGCCCGTTATCAACAAAGATACAGGTCAATTGGTCCCCTACCGCCTTGTGTACCAGGGTCGCCGTGACCGCCGAATCCACCCCGCCACTTAGACCACAGATTACGTGCCCATCCCCTACCTGCCGGCGGATGGATGCTATGGATTGCTCGACAAACTGACCCATCTGCCAGTCGCCCTTACAGGAGCAGATCCTATAGAGAAAATTCTCTATTATGGTTTGGCCCTTGGGTGTGTGGCTGACCTCAGGGTGGAATTGTACGCCATACAACCCTTTCTGCCTGTATCTTACCGCTGCATGTGGACAGGCCTTGGTGGTAGCCAACGTCTCAAAGCCATCACCAAGTGACTCAACGTGATCGGAGTGGCTGGCCCAGACGATGATCTGACTAGGTAGGTTAGCAAACAGATCGGTGCTATCCAGGATGTGGAGCTCTGCCCTGCCAAACTCCCTCTTGGCAGCAGGCACGATCCTGGCCCCTAGCATCTGGCAGGCCAACTGCATGCCGTAGCAGATCCCCAATACCGGCACACCAAGATCCAGGATCCTAGGATCGCACCTCGGTGCAGACATCTCGTAGACACTGGCAGGCCCGCCTGAAAGTATGATCCCCTTCAGGGGGAGCCTGGCCAACTGGTCTGCAGGGACATCTGGTGGGAACAACTGCGAGAAGACATTCTGCTCACGGACCCTCCGTGCAATCAGTTGGGCATACTGGCTGCCAAAGTCTAGGATGGCTATAAGCTCATTGGCCATATACCCACAAGGGAATCAGTTCTCAAATGGCACCGGCCCAGAATAGTTGGGGGCCTCACGCGTGATCTGGATGTCGTGCGGATGCGACTCGCTGACCCCAGCCTGCGTGATCCTCACGAACCGGCCTCTCTCGCGTAGCTCCTGTATTGTCCTGGTCCCACAATAGCCCATACCTGCGCGGAGTCCACCTACCAACTGGTATACAAAATCGCTTAAGGCCCCCCTGTAAGGCACCCGGCCTTCCACACCTTCCGGTACGAGCTTGCCACTTCCGGGCCCCTGGCCATACCTATCAGCAGACCCTCGCACCATCGCCCCTAGGGAACCCATGCCCCTGTATTCCTTGAACTGCCTACCCTTGTATATGACCAACTGCCCTGGGCTCTCCTTCAGTCCTGCCAACAAAGAACCAAGCATCACGGAATGGGCCCCTGCGGCTATGGCCTTGGTGATATCCCCAGAGTGCCTGATACCGCCATCTGCTATGATCGGTATGTTGTACTTGGCTGCCACAGCAGCACAGTCCATGATGGCGGTGATCTGGGGGACCCCTGCACCTGAGATCACCCTGGTGGTGCATATGGCCCCAGGCCCGATACCCACCTTGACTGCGTCCGCACCAGCCTTTATCAGGTCCTCTGTGGCCCGAGCAGTAGCCACATTGCCTGCAATGACCTGTATGTCGTACCTGGACTTTATGGCCTTAACGGTCTCGATGACATTCTTGCTGTGACCATGGGCGGTATCCACCGCTATCACGTCCACATCCGCCTCCACCAGTGCAGCCACACGGTCATAGTCGTGCACACCGACAGCTGCACCCACCAGCAGCCTTCCCCTCTGGTCCCTAGCAGCTTTTGGAAACTGCTGGACGCGATCTATGTCACGCATGGTGATCAGCCCTGCCAGCTCGCCATTGGGATGCACCAGCAGGAGCTTCTCGACCTTCCTGGCCTGCAGGATCTCCTTTGCCTGTTCCAACGTGGTATCCGCAGGCCCTGTGACCAGGTTCTCCTTGGTCATGACCTGTCCTATCTTGACCTCATAGTCCTTGAGGAACTTCAGGTCCCTGCGGGTCAAGATCCCAACCAACCTCTTGCCCTCCACGATCGGTATGCCAGAGACGTTCTGCTCCTGCATCACCTCCAGTGCACGCTTGAGAGGATCGTTCGGCGAGAGCGTCACAGGGTCTAGGATCACCCCGTGTTCAGACCTCTTTACCTTTGTCACCTCTCGCTGCTGGGCCTCGATGGTCAGGTTCTTGTGTATGATACCTATGCCACCTTCCTGGGCAAGTGCTATGGCAAGGGCAGACTCAGTGACCGTATCCATGGCAGCAGAGACGATGGGTATGTTGATCCTGATCTGCCTCGTCAGATATGTGCTGGTATCCACCTCACTGGGCAGGAAGTCACTCCTGTCAGGTATCAATAAGACATCATCGAATGTAATACCTTCAGCTACGATCTTGTTAGGATACATCTTGTACTCCTGAGCGGACGCCAAGCCTGAATCTCAGTTTTATACCCCTGTTGCCATGCCCAGTCAAAGGATTTTGGCTGGCAAGTCCTACCTGCAGCCTATACGATATGAATGCGTCCGTTCTAGGACCTGCCCTCCACTTTCTATCTTGGTGTGCATCTGAGCGATCAGGCCGTACGGCTGAACTGGGCTTACAGATACCTCCAGAATAGGACCTCATGATGCGATAGATCCTGTATCAAGCGAAACGGTCCCATCTGTCTGGCCATGGACCTTTGCCCAGGCCAGCCCACTTGCTAAAAGGTTCGCCTCTATGTTGGTGCAGTAGTATCGAGCGGTCTGCAATGACATCTGACTGCAACTGCGGGCCATCTGAACAAAGGTAATCGAGATCATTCCCATAAGTGAGATCACCAGTATCATGGTAATCCCCCTGGCCCTTACGCGGCTCATCTGCAACCCTCCTGACCAAGGCCGGCCAAAAAGAAGACGTGGGCGTTCTGGAGTCTGATGTGCCTTTGGCGTTCTCTATGGATCACATGGGTACGGAGCTCTACTGCGTATACGCAATCCGCCTCTTCCCACAGGTTCCATCTGATGGACGCATCAGGGACGTACCATTCACCGGCATCCTCAGGTCTATCAAGGCCGACCTGGATGACCTGCCTGGTAAGGACATCGCCACACCTTTGGTACAATACGATCTTGTCAGTCATCTGCACCAATAGGTTCGCATCGTTACTGGCATATGGGCCATATGCCAATGGAATCGCACCTGCTGCGGACACATCCTGATGGATCTGCTGGACTGCATCCAATACCGTCCTGTGTCTTGCAACTAGGCGGGTCGATGCAGGCATATCCTGGCACACGGCCACCCAGAGCTTGCTGATCAGGATGAAGAATATCGGCAGCGAGATCATCACTGCCAGTATCTCCACCAAAGAGAAGCCCGATCTATACCTAGATGCCATCTGCCTTGTCCCCCTGGGGCCAGCCACGTACCTGGCCAAGGTCACTTGCACTAATCTCTGCCCCAATCTGACCGATGCAGTGGCCCTTACCAGCATAAGCCCCTGCCACTGGCCCTGGTCAGGGATCACCTGGATCTGGGTCTCTACTGCCGGCCACAGCGTCGCTAGCCTGTTCGGCTCAATAGCAACACCCATTGCACCAATGCTCTCTATCTGTGCCTGCGCTGCAGCTATGCACATCTGCCTGGCCGCCAGTACCTGATGTACCCGCTGGACACCATGTGCCGTGACTGCAATGCAGATGGCCAGTATGCCCAGGACCATCAGCGAGACCATCATCTCCGCCAGGAGAAACCCGCCCCTACCTCTACAAGACCAGAGGGTCTGCCTCGATTCAAGGTACAAAGTCAACCGCCTCATAAATAGCACCCACTATTGGGCCAAAGGTCGCGTAGGCAACAAGACCTACCACACAACCCATGGCAATAGTGACGACCGGCCAGGTCACAACCGTAAGCATATTTGCGCGATGGTCGTAGCTGGCCCTCAGGAAGGACTCAGATGCCTCCAATACAGATATGGTCTGGCCAGCCCTGTCCTCAAAGGCCCACACAATTGCCCTGGGCAGGCGATTGCTGGCTGCGGCCTTAGCAATATCTTGGCCTGCCTGATCCCATCGGCCCACCTACGAAGCCTCCTGCCAAGGCAATGATTGATGGATGCCGACGCGGCTGTTTCTACAGCCTTATCTATGGTGCTGCCAGCAAGCAGGCCCAGTCGTATGATCGAGACGGCCTGAATAGTAGACCTGCATCTAATAAACCACCCATATACAGGCACATGCCAAACCACCATATCTATCAATCCAGATAACCACCTTTCACCTGCCAATCTCCCTGGCCACCACCTATGGACGATGACCACAAGCCACACAAGGATCAAGAAGATAACGAACCATAACAACCAATCCTCAAGTGATCCCAAGACCCGCAGCACTTGTATCCATCCCCCATGGGAATGCCCTGCCATCTCTGTCGCTACAGCTTCAAACTGTGGCCAGATGAATCTGAAATATGCCGAAAGCAAGGACACCAATGTGAAGACTAGGAATAGCGGATATAAAGGACATATTGGATTGACAAGCCTCCGCCTATAGGTGCGGCCATCCATGTCTTGCTGTATTGCCTCCAGCGCTGGGCCAAGCTGGCCTATCCCTTCAGTGGCGCTTATGGTGGATTGGATGTATCTTGGACATGCCGGGAATCCCTTCCTTATGGCCTCGCTCAGGGAATACCCCTGAACAAGCCACCTACTAAGCTGTCGCATGATGTACCCTGACATATCGGTCCTGCCATGTGCAGCAGCATCCAAGGCCATTGGCAAAGGAAGGTTCTGCCTTATGCAAGAGGCCAAGGTGGATATCACGGTACTGGCTACTACCTCCCTTGGCTCGATGGTAGATCTAAAGACCACCCGCAGGCATAGCAGGACCATGATGAAGACCGGGACCGCCAGAATGCCTGCCAATAGGGGGCTTGAAACTAATAGGATCACCGTAGCCAACAATACCAGCTTGGCCCACTGCTTTGCCCTTGGACTGGACGATGGATCAAATGGTCTAGCAAGTACGATCGCGGCACTTCCAAGTACTACCGCAGGACCTGCTGCAATCACGATAGGAAGCTACATAAGTACCCCAACCACCATCAACCACACACAGCCCAGTGGTGATAGGATCAGGCCTAGCAAGGGCCTCCTCCATGTCAAGGCCAATATCATTCCAGCTACTACTGCCCCAGAAATACCAAGGATGGCCTGGCCGTCCGCCATAATCCTATCCCAATGCCCTCAAGACCTGTGCCATAGGCACGAAGATCGCCATCATGGTAAATGCCACCAATGCACCCAAGAGCACTATCAGGCCAGGCAACAGGGCTGCACTGACCCTGCCGCGATGATATCTTGCCTGGGCAGTATACATATCTGCGAGGTTGTGGAGGTTGTCTTGGAGCTCGTGCCGCTGGCTGCCAAGCTGCACCGAGTATAGAAACAGCCTTGGTATCATCCTGCAGAACTGACCTGCCTCGAGAATGGGTCTACCTTGCTCGACCTGTCCTGCCAGGATATCTGCCTCAAGCCTCAGCCGCTGGCTACCTGCAGCATCTGCTGCCAATCTAAGACACGTGGGCATATCACAGCCTGTGGACACCAATGTTGCAGCTGCCTCGGAAAAACGGCCCATGATCTCCGAATACCACACCCTGCCTATGACAGGCAGGTGCATGACCAGCCATTCGCGAAGACGCCTGGCACCTTCTGACCTGGCTGATATGGCCAGTACCGCTATCAAGGCCACTGTGAACAGACCCACACAGGTCCACAGTGGCAGGACGTATTCGGGTATGGCCAGTATGATGCTGGTGGCAAGTGGAAGCCTCCCACCTACGGTCTCGGTCAGTATTACATTGAATTGCGGTATGATGAATACGTATATGCCAGTAAGTACAAGCAGACCAAACAATAAGACCACCGCAGGATATGTCAATGCCTCCAACATCATCCTTCTGGTCTGTCCAGCGAACTCCAGGTGCCTATGCAGGATGGTCAGCATCTCCGGCAGCCTGCCTGTCTGGATACCTGCCCTTATGATCCTGCCATACAATGGGCCAAACAGGGCCTTTCTCTTTTCAACTGCCTGTTCGAGGCCTAGGCCAGCCTCTAGATCAGCAACAACCTGCTGTATTAAACGCCTCATCCCTGCGCTGGCCAGGTCATTGGAAAGCTCCCTAAGGCCACGTTCCAGGGGTATACCTGCCTTTGTTATGGCTGCCAGTTGTTGATTGAACAGCAGGAACTCGGTCTTGCTGATCCTGCCTGCAGGCACAATAGACTTCTTTTCCTCTAGCAGGTTGACCTTCAACTGCATCTGTGCCAGGATCTCCCTGGCCTCATCTGCTGAACCTCCCTCCAAGATCCCCTGGATCAGTCTGCCGGTCTGCGTCAGTGCTTCATATGCAAATACCGCCATCAGATGCCCCCAATCTGAGCCATATCCGGTCCAAGGACCCTCGACAGCTCATCGATACTTGTAATCCTCCTTGCGACCAACTGCTTGCCATGCTGGGCCATCCCCATGTACCTCTGCCTTGCAAGTATGGACTCGAGCCGCTCTGCATCTGCCCTCTCCAAGACTGCCTTGCGGAGACTGCTGTCCATCCGGATGGCCTCTGCAATGAGGACCCTGCCTTTATAGCCAGTCCCGAGGCATTTGGCACAGCCAACAGGCTGGTGTATGCCATCCCTGGAGACCTGCTTACAGTCAGGGCACAACCTCCTGACCAATCGCTGATTGACAATGCCCCAGATGCTGGGTGTCACTTGATATGGCTCTATGCCCATCTCTAAGAGCCTGACAATGGCCCCTCCAGGACTGCCACTGTGCATGGTGCTTGCAAGTAGGTGGCCAGTCATGCCTGCCTCCATCACGATCCTGGCCGTCTGGTCATCCCTGATCTCGCCTATCATCAAGACCTCTGGGTCCTGCCTGAGCAAGGACCGCAGTGCAGTTGGGAAGGTCAGGCCAGCATACGGGTTGATCTGGACCTTCGTGACACCATCGATCCTGATCTCCACAGGGTCCTCCAAGGTAACTATGCCCTTTCCTGGCCAGCGGCCCACTATGTACTGCAGCGCTGCCAGGGTGGTGCTCTTGCCCGACCCTGCAGGACCGGTTAGCAGCAACACACCCTGGTGACCTTGTGCGAAGGACTGCAGCATCTGTAGGATGTCGTCTGGCGATCCAAGCTGGCTCAGGTCGGCCAATTGTTAATGCTGGTAAAATATCCTCACTACCGCCCTCTGACCGTAGATGGTTGGGAACACTGCCAGGCGAAGGGCGCTGACCTGCCCGGATTGTTAGTTCGGGACCTCTATCCTCCCTTCTTGGGACAGGTCATTCCGATAGGTCAGTAGCCCCCCAAGGACCTTTAGTCTAGCAATGACGTTCTCGGCAATGGCCTTTGGCAGGGTACAGACCTCTTGCAGCACGCCATCAAGCCGATATCTAACCACCAGTTCCTTTGCGGTCGGCTCAAGATGGATATCGCTTGCCACTGCCTCCATGGCCTTGGCAAGCAGTGCATCTACCAATACAACCACCTTTTCGGGTGTAGGTTCTAGACTTAGATCACCAATCTGCACAGCCATTGCCTTCGATTATCCTTCTGCCACTATGACGCACTCACAGCACGATCGTTAACATCCAAGAATCCAAGTTACAATAATGCCAACAGTTGGAACATAAGATTAGAGGAATCATTGTTAACAATCCCTTGCCTGGACCGTCTTATAGGTAGACACGACCGGGCCTGGAAGATGGCATGACAGACCAGACGTTGGTGCGCGAACTGGCAGGTTTCGTATATCTTGCCGATGCGGTCGATATCCGCTATGGGTGGATCCTCAAGACCATGCAACGGCAAGGGCCAGCCCTGGTCACCATGCGCTGGCGATTGCTGGGCAACGATCAGGATGCAGCTGACGTGTACCAGAGTACGTGCTTACATCTTGCACATTTGGAATCAGGCCGCAGGCCGGCCAATACCAAGGCATACCTTTTCAAGACCGCCGCTAATATTGCGATCTCACTGCTGCGTTCAAGATGCATGGAGAGGAAGGCGATCGAGGGCGCAGGGCAGCTAGTTTGCAGGGATGACCATGACAGTAGTCAATGCCAACAGATCGACCAGGCCTGGCTCGTCCAGAGCTCAGGGCCAACATCGCCAGGCTTCCCGAACACCTCAGGCAGCTCCTTATACTGCGGGATTTTGCAGATCTATCATATGCTCAGATAGGCAAGATCCTTGGGATCTCTGGCAATAGTGCAAGGGTTTGCAGGTGCAGGGCCATCAGGCTCTTGGCATTGTGGATGGAGGATCGAGGATAGTATGCTTAGCAGCATAAAGGATATGAGTAGCCACGACAAGAAAGAATGTAGACTGATCAAGGACCAGTTGCGTTTCGACAGGGAAATGGGCTGGGCAGATAGTCTCTTGGCAAGGTCACCGATCACCCTCGATACGCCTTGGGTCCAGAGGCACATCTCTACCTGCAGGCGATGCCAAAGGCGGCTTGCTGGCACAGGCAAGGTATTGTTGGCATTGTCTCTGACCAGGTGTACCCCCATGCGTGAGGACCTGCTCTACAAGGCCAACACAAAGGCCATCTCCAGGCTTGGCCGCTCTTTGCGCCAGGGCCCACAGGCACAGGCCCTACGTTTGGCAAGGCCACAGCCATCTATTGCCTACAGGCTCAGACAAGTGCGAGGTTCTATCTCACAGGTGGCCGCATGCCTGGCCATAGCGGCGTTGGGTAGGATAGGGCTCTTTTCATCCATCAGCACTGCCCAGCAGTTGGGTGCAAAGGCCATGAACCAGTACTATGCAAAGGCCATCGGTCAGGAGATGGCCGATAAGCTGTACCCCAGATCCTGATCCATCAGGCAGGCCGATTCATCCACTGCAACTGACGCTCTATGCTGCTAGACAACCTGTACTTCCTTACATGCCCTCTTATGTCCTCGCCAACGACCGCTATACGATCCAGGTCATACTGGCCCACGCCCATACGCGCACAATAGACCAGATACCCCACCTGCGATGGATCAATGCCCATAAGCTCAAGTCCCACCCGGTCTGCAGCCAGCCAGTCCAGGCCTACCACGCATACCCTGTGATCCACCGCAGTGCCTCGCACAGGCCCTTCTCCTTCCATGCCCTCAAACCCATCTATGACCGCCAGGTCTGGTCTGAGCCTGGTAGCGAGGGTGGCGATATTGACGTTTATGGCACGATAGCCACCGCCGTGTACGATCCGCTTGTCTGAGCCCCTGTTGATCTTTAATGGTGCTGCCATCACTATGTTCTTCAGCGAGAGGGTGGCCACAACCGTATCGTGTGTCTTGAGCTTTGCTGCAGATATCACGAAGTTATTAGGATCCATAAGCAGCTTAGATACCCTGCAAGGGTGGGCCTGCATGTCCTGCTCGTTTAGGCATGGCAACAGCTCATATGCCTCCTTGTCCAGGTCCACGAGCCTGGCATTGTATCTTGCAGCAACAGGGTTGTAGCCTAAGCCCTCGAATCCCTCCAATGTAGGTGTCACTGCCCCGGATTCAGCAATGATCACCTCAGAACACTTGCCTATGGACTTGAGAAACTCCAATATGCCTTCTAGATTTGCAGGGTCAGTACAGGCCAGCCTGTTGCCTGCAAACACATTGTTTGGCTTTACGATCACCCTCTTATTCCCTATTGCCTGGGCGATCTCCTTCTCAAACACCTTAAGTGCCTTGAAGGTCATCTCTGCCCGATCCTGGCCTGCAACCAAGGCTACGCGGGACTTGCCCGTACCTGCCTGTGCGCTAGCACCTTGCGACTCTGCGCCAACTGCAGACCTAGACCATCTCATCGCCATCCATGTAGCGGCAGTGCCAGCAAGTGCCGTCCTGAGCAGCTGGCGACGCGAATAGGATCTCATAGTCATCTCCCGACCAAGTACCTGGTTTCCAAGGATCGTAGCCTTATTTCACTATAGTAGATCATTATAGCCAGCCTTGTCTGGGCTTCAACATATTGGAACCTAAAATAGGACTTGCCGGTCCTGATCCTTCCAGTAGTTGAAGTATGAGCACTAGGTGATAGAATCCCCTCTCATGCACAATAACGCTACGCACGGCATACTATTGTCGGTAGTTGCACCAGCACACAACGAGGCCGACAACCTTCCAGACTTGGTAGCAGCCACTGCCAAGGCACTGGGGCACCTTGACTGTGCTTGGGAGATTATCATCGTAGATGATGGCAGTACGGACCAGACTCCACTGGTACTGGCTGGACTTCTATCCCAGTATCCCATGCTGCGGGTCCTGAGGCTAAGGCAGCGGTCTGGACAGACCGCTGCACTTGATGCAGGGCTTAGGGCCGCAAGAGGGACCTTTATAGCCACCATGGATGCGGACATGCAGAATGACCCTGCTGAGATACCACGCATGCTGGAGCTGCTCAAGACAGGTGATTGGGACATGGTCAATGGCTGGCGAAAGGAAAGGCACGATCCGTGGATCCGCCTGGTCTCTACAAGGATAGCCAATGCAGTCAGGAACTGGCTGACTAATGAGAAGATCCATGATTCTGCGTGTGGTCTGAAGGTCTTTAGAGCAGAGTGCACAAGGCGGATCTTTCTTTTTAATGGCATGCATAGGTTCATGCCGACATTGTTCAGGATCGCAGGGTTCAAGGTGATAGAGGTGCCTGTCAGACACCATCCTAGGCATGCAGGAAAGGCAAAATACGGGGTCTGGAACCGCGTCTTTAGGGCATTCTATGACACCCTTGCTGTCAGATGGATCAGTAGCAGATGGCTCAGATATGAGGCTATCGAGCTGACCAGATCTAATACGGAGGTGAAGGCCAGATGCTCGAAGGATTGATGCAGAAGCTGGATCTGTGGACGGTCATAGGCTTTATCGGCCAAGCTGCATTTATGAGCAGGTTCCTGGTCCAATGGATCGCATCGGAGAGGTCCGGCAGGAGCGTCGTGCCTATTACATTCTGGTACCTTAGTATCGCAGGCGGCCTGACCCTTCTGGTCTATGCCATCGCCCGCCAGGACCCTGTGTTCATCGCCGGCCAACTTGCAGGCTGCTTCATATATGTGCGGAACTTGATGCTGATCCATAGGCCAAGGTCATCTATCTAAATCTACGACCAAGTGCATCCCAGACCAGCCAGATACAGACGATAGGCCCAAGATATATCAGGAACGCCAACATTGGACCTTTCCCCTGGAACAAGAAGCTTCCTGCTGTGATTAACACAACGGCTGCAGCGCCTATCATCCGCACCGCCGTGCCTTGGTGGCGTCGATCGGGCAGATACCAGGCCCTTGCGATCCTCAAACCAACAATGCCAGAGACCAGCCCTATGGCAGCCCCTGCAATGACATCGGAGGGATAGTGGTTCAGCGATATCACGCGAAGACACGCAACCGCCGTGGCAATCACAATCAGGCCTATTGCCTTCCAGCCAGCAACAAGGCCGCAAAGGGTAGATGCCACAGCAAATGCAGCCGCTGCATCACCAGATGGAAATGAGTGCCTCTGGGATCCACTGATATTGGTGGAGGCACCCCTGCTTGCTGCGATCGCTGCTGCAGGCCTGACCCTGCCCACAATCGGCTTTAGCGGCCCGACCATCATCCCTGCCACAATCAGTGAAATAACTGCAGCCACCACGCCAGGCCTTATGCCCTTGTATGCAACCGCAAGGGAAATAAACCAGGCAAGGACCCGGCCTTTACCTAGCTGCACAATTGCAGTTACAAGGCCATGGTTATACCAGGACCGGTCCTGCCTGCTGAGCCAATAGGCCAGCGGCCGGTCCACCCACAGCCAACAAATCAGTGAAATCACAGCAAGCAAGGCAAGTATGATCACCAAAAACAATGGACCTTCATTTCTTCTGGGATACCTAGCCATCAATCGAGTCCTTAGCCAAAGCCCAAACGGTCACCCTCTTTCCCTTGCTGAAGTTATAGCCATTGACCTGTGCGATCACCTTCATGCCAGCAAGGCCATCTTGATCCTGTAATACCTTTTGCTGAGGATCTGAGACCACCAATATCCCCCTGCCTGGCCTGTGGACCCATTCAAGGACCTGCTCAGCACTGACAAGATGTTCCATCCTCTTGCCAAGGTAGAAGTTCAACGATGGCTCTGCATAGCCAAATGTGGCGATAGGCGTATCCGCGCCTACATGCCCCAGGATCGCCTTTGCAAGTGGTAGCGAGATCTTGACCTTCTCGATGGCAGGCATCACCAACACGGAGATGGCCAACAGCAATAACACGCTTCCACCTAAAAGTACGTATGAGCCATGGCAGATCCTGCCTTTGAACTGAAACGAGATGGCAGCTATCGCTGTCAGTGCCAAGATCGCAGCAGCCACAACCCCTGGCCACTTAGGAATACCTAAGACCCAACCTAGCGACCCTAGACCTAATGCAGCGCCGGTGGCCAATGGTGCATATAAGAGCACACCAACACGCAACCACCTTAGGTCCTGCTGGGTCAATCGCCCTGCCTTGGCCAATGTTATCACCCTTGCCAAGACCATAGCCAAAGCAGGCCATGCAAAAAGGACATAATGAGGTAGTTTTGTCGCAACGATGGTCATGATGACAAAGACCACCCCTATCCAGGCCAGTAGGATCATGCAGATCCTGCGGTCTGCGATCCTCCTGCCTATGAATGCGGATATGGCACCTGGCAGGTGGATGGTCCATGGGAACAAGAAGACTAATGCTACAGGTATGTAATAAGGCAGGTAGACTAGCCACCTACCCCCGTGCCCTTCCAACGGTCTGAGGCTTCGGCCCATAACGTGGTGGCCAAGACCTGCCTTGGCAAACAGACCGCCTGTGGCCACGTTTGCAGGTAACGCCCAGGCAATGAAGATGCAGATCGCGATCGCAGTGGCAAAGACGACCGGCCATAACCGGTTGGTCAAACGCAATTGCCCCTTCTCGACTAGATATACTACCGACAAGATTATCAACACAGGCAGTAGGCCCACAGGCCCTTTGGCCAACATTGCAAGGCCAAGCGCAAGGCCCAGGGCCACCGCATGGCCGATCCCCATCCTGCCTGGAAAGACCTTCATGAATTGCCACATAGCCCCCATCATACAGGCCAGCAGTAGGCCGTCTGCGGTTGCCGCCGTGCCCTCGACTATCGCCATCAGGCTGGTTGCCAATATCGCCATGGCCCAAAGGCCTGTCTCAGCGCAAGACAGCCTCCTGGCCATAAGGTAGGTGATGTAGCAACTGATTGCCGTGCCAACTATAGAAGGCAGCCTGAAGGCCAATTCCCTGCTGCCAAGGATCCTGACGAACACAGACATCGCCCAATAGATCAATATGGGCTTGTCCGGCCGGAGCTGACCATTGAATGTAGGATAGAGGTAATTGCCCGATTCGACCATCTCCATGGTCGCCCTGGCAAACCTTGGCTCATCTCTATCCCATAGCGTGCTAGAGGATGCCAACAGGCCATATAGGGCCATGATGCCCACTAATATAGCGACTGCCTTCAGTCCATTCCGCATTACCATCAACACCCCTTTTGCGTAGAGAGTTTTATGGACCTGACCCTGTACCGCAAGAGAAAACTTACCCGCACAAGCAGGCTTGACCTCCGCGGTCTGGCCCCTAGACTATTCAATAGTTTTGTATTGGAGGGCAGAGTATGCAACGGTACTGGGTTCTCACTATTGCTGCATTGGTCACCAATGCGGCCCGTGGGGAGTATGTCATGCCCTGCTGGGTACCGATAGACAGGCTCATAGCCAATGCCCAGCATTACGTCGAGGAAAGGCCGAATGACCCCCTTGGCTACTATACACTTGCAAGGCTTCACTACCTGGCATTTGCCGAAAATGCCATCATCGTACCTGCCATTTACCAGTATAACGAAAAAGGGCAGAAGCCTAACCTTCCAACCATAGAGGATCCATGGCCACGTGCGGAAAGGCAAAGATACGTACAAAGGATGGAGGCCATCCGTAGGACCCTGGAGGAGTTCGGGCTAGGATCCACCTATGACGTAACTGGCGACACCTCAAAGGCCTTCTGGGATCGCGTAGATACCATCCAGCGGGAGCTAAAGGCCTCAGGCTGGCAGCCCAAGCCCATGCCTCTCGATGAGGCACTGGGGCATTTTGCCTTGGCGCACTGGAACTTCCACCGCGCATTGATGCTGAGTCCAAAGGACCCATTGATCGTCCTGGGCCTTGCGAGCCTGCTGGATCAATACCTGCAACTGCTCTGTCAGGAATCCGCTGTATCTATGCCAAGGGAACTGGGCACGATAAGCCTAGATCAGGTCAGAAGGCTTTATCTTATGGCCTACAACCTAGCAGTCTCAAAGGACCTTGAGCACAAGGTCATATTAAGGGGCCACTTGGAAAAACTCGTCAGTTACGAGGCGGGCACGGGATACATACGGCTTTGGCAGAAGGAACGATCAATCCCATTGGGTGTGCGGCTTACCATTGCAAGGATCAAGTCCACATTGAAGACACTCGAAGCCCGCGAACGAGCCATCACCCCCATAATCATCAGCCTTGAACCGAGCGACTCCATTAGCGATCTGCTCGATCCAGATATCACCGTGGCCTTTGATCTGGATGGTGACGGCATCCCAGAGAAGACCACATGGGTCAGGCCTACAACGGGCATACTGGTCTGGGATCCGGGCCACAAGGGCAACATCGCGTCCGGCAGGCAACTGTTTGGGTCCGTCACCTGGTGGATGTTCTTCCCGGATGGTTACAGGGCACTGGACCTACTGGACGACAACCGGGACGGCTGGCTGGAGGGCAAGGAATTGGAGGGACTGGGGGTCTGGTTTGACCGGAATTCGGACGGCAAGTCGAACGCACGAGAGGTGATACCCATTGCCCAGACCCAGATCCAGGCCATTGCCACAAGGCCTACAGGCCGCGATGGCCAGGCCCTGGTGTGCAGGACCGGCCTGCGCCTAAGGGATGGCAGGATACTGCCTACCTACGACTGGCTGGCAAGGCCTGCGGCCACTGACAGGCCTGCATCAACACCAGGGTCCTTTCTCCCCTGGAATTGGTAAAGGAGCTTGAGTTGTGACTTTACAACCCAGGCAATTGATCGAGATAAACGAAGGGCCCTCACCTTTTGTATACCCAACTGGGGCCGACATACGCCATCAGGTCCGTCAGGCAATTCACGACCGGGTTCGGAAACTATAATGAGCAGAGGGATGGCCTTCTTGGCGATAACGGCCTAGACAACATCGCAAGGGACATCGAATCCCTACGGAAGTAATAGGAATCCCCAGGTTCTTGGAAACCGCCTATCGATAGTCCCATGGAGGCGTGTGGCATAGATCTACGGGGGCCCGGCTGCTCGCGGTCAAACGTAATGCTACTACACGCTCCCTTCCAGGAGATAAACCTCAAGAATCCTATTGACAATCTTCTTGGCCCGTGCCTAACGCGATATCTGGCCGATGAGCGGATAGGCCCGATAGAGGATATAGGCCATGGGAGCCCTGTTCTGCAAGCTAGATCTGCGTTACGGGGGGGGCGCAAGAGGCCACAAAGACGGTCTACAACGACAACATAGCCACTACCTTGGCCTGGGTCTGCTACCTGC
>JARYLO010000119.1 GCA_029907605.1 Sedimentisphaerales bacterium | reverse complement strand
GGTTGTCCGTAAAGGTGCAGGACTGTATCCTGACTGCACCCCTGATCACGAACATCCCGGCACCCTGACCTGCGTAGAACAGCGGCCACTGGGTACCGTTTGCCAGACCACCGGTTATGACAAAGCCATCAATAAGGGTGTCCTCGTCCGTATCCTCTGCAGTGACAACCACATACGCATTATCTTGCCACAGGGGATCTGCGATCATCTCACGGATGACACTGCCCAGGTCGGCAGGTAAGGCCATGTCATTGCCTGCCAGGTCGCCGCTGAGTATGCTTACAAAGCCCTTTGTGTCCCTGGCATTTGGTTTTGGTTGCCCGTAGCCTGCATAACCACCATAGAGCTTGACGCCCTTCCTGAGCCTGAAGCTGGCCTTCCTATCGCCGTGGATCTGACCAGCGCCGACATCAGGTTTGTATATGCCTTGGGCCACCCAGATCTCATCCCCTGGGGCAGACTGGACCAAGGCATCCTGCAGGCTCCTAAAGGCGTTATTCCAACTGGTTCCGTTGTTCAGCCCTGGGGCCCGTCCATCCACGTAGATGATCTTGGCACCGAGCACAGGCGCTAGTACGGCTATCAGGGCAACCATTAATGTGATGTTCCTCCAATTCATCGTCGTCCCCTTTCAAAAGGCATAGACAAGTTGGTTGGTATAGATCAGATCTGCTGATACTCGCTGAGGCCACCAGTTGAGGTGCCACTTATAGCAACCCATACCTCCTCCACAAGGTCCTAAAACAAAGATTATCATAGCACACCAAATATTCCCGTCAATGAGAAATTGGCTAAGATAGGTTAAATAGCAATCCTCCTCTGATCGTACTATGCACTCGTCATAACAAAGATGTTGTCCAGATGGGGGGCGGGCGGTATAGTAGGTCCAACAACATGGGGTGGAACCAAGATATGGGGCTCAAGGTCGCTATCATAGGTGCAGCAGGAAGGATGGGCCGTCGCCTGGTGGCCCTGGCCCAGCAGGCTGGGGACCTCGAAGTGGTCTGCGCGATCGAGGCACAAGGACATCAATGCTTGGGCCAGGACGCAGGCCTGGTTGCAGGGATAGGCCAGATAGGGGTGCAGATCCAGCCAAGACCCCAGACCATCAAGACAGATGTGGTCCTAGATTTCTCATCACCCCAGGCGGTTGCAGGGACTGTTGAACTGTGCAGGCGATCCAAGACCCCTTTTGTCATGGGTACTACTGGCCTTGATGACGAGCAGAAAGGATTGCTAGAGGATCTCGGACGCCTTGTACCTATAGTCTGGGCCTCCAATATGTCGGTGGGCATGAACGTCCTATTCAGCATGGCCCCGAAGCTAGCACAGGTCCTGGGGCCTGATTATGATGTGGAGATCGTGGAGGCACACCACAGGTTCAAGAAGGATGCACCAAGCGGGTCTGCGATGACCTTGGCACAAAGGCTCTGCCAGGCCACGAACGCCCCATTGCCGGATGCATTGTTCCACGGTAGGCAAGGCAGGGATGCGCAACGCAAACCTGGCACCATAGGCCTGCACGCGGTCAGGGCAGGTGATATTACCGGCATCCATACCGTCATTTTCGGGGGCATAGGCGAGACAATCACCATTACGCATACGGCCCATAACAGAGACACCTTTGTCCTTGGGGCCCTCCGGGCGGCCAGATGGGTAGTGAATAAGCCACCTGGTCTTTACTCCATGCAAGATGTATTGGGCCTAGAATTGTAGCCTAGATAGACCTAAGATCCTGAATGACAGGGCAAGGATAGCGCCTCTTACGTATTATAGCCAGTCTCGACTTACCAGGGCTTCAGTACAGGTGACTATGACAAGACGCCAAAGGATCGATCTTTTGTTGCAATTGGTATTGGTGATACTTATTCTCTGTGCATTATCAGGCTGTAAGGCCCCAGCCACCTACCGCCTGGCTGCAGACAAGACCGCAACTGCCATCATCCAGGAAAAACAGACCCAGGCACTGGGACGCACCGAACCTCAAGAGGTCCTCAGGCCCAGTGAGATCCTCAGGCGGAGGATCCTGGAGCAACAAGGTCTACCCTATTCCAGCCAGGCCTCCCTCGGTACAGACGCACTAGTTCCTGTCCCGCACTGGCCAGACCCTGGCTATCCCCCTGCAGCCAGTTCGATAGACGCCAATATCCCAGTTGAGCCCAATGGGCCTGTGAGGATATCCTTGATAGAGGCCCTTCGAGTCGCTGCAGCCAACAGCCCTGAGTATCAGACAAGGAAGGAGCGCGTCTTCCAGGCAGCACTGGACCTTGACCTGACTCGCAATGAGTTCAGGACCATTTTGACCGCATCAGGATCTACCAACTTGACGGCTGACGATACTGGCGAACCTACCAGAACCCAGGTCAGTTCCCAGGCCTCAGGTGGCCTTAGCAGACAGCTCAAGAGCGGTGCTGAACTGACTGCTGCCTTGGCCCTGGATCTGACAAGCCTTCTAGCCGGCGGAGTAGGCTCAACCCTTGGACTAAGAGGAGACACGTCCATTAGTATACCCCTCTTGAGGGGAGCTGGCAGGCATATCATCACAGAGCCCCTGACCCAGGCTGAAAGGCAGGTCATCTATGAGTTGTGGAACTTCGAACGGTACAAAAAGACCTTTGCCGTAAGTGTTGCACGCGAATACTTCAATGTACTGCAACAGATGGACCGCGTAAAGAACGCAGAGGACAACTACCGCAGCGCAATTGCATCTGCGCGTTGGTCCAGGCGAAGGGCAGATGCAGGCCGGATAGCAGAGATCGAGGTGGACCAGGCCGTGCAACGCGAGCTGAGTGCAAGGACGCAGTGGATCTCTGCCCAGGAGCAATACAAGCGGGCCCTCGATAATTTCAAGAATACCTTGGGCCTGCCCACAGATGCACAGATCGAGCTGGATAGATCCGATCTGGAGCGTCTTCAGGCCACAGGCAGGCAGTACATTGAGCAGCTAAGGGGTTCTGCCCAGCGAGAGGTCTCGAGGACCTCCCCTGCTGCTGATGCACCAGTGGAATTGGTGCCACCCTCCAAGGAGGGGGCAGGGCCCTTGGAGATGGATGAATCCGTTGCGATCAAGACTGCACTTGACAACAGACTCGATCTGAGGGTGGCAATAGGCCAGGTCTATGATGCACAAAGGAAGGTGGTTGTGGCAGCGGATAACCTCAGGACAGGCCTGAACCTCAAGGGTTCTGCCAGTTGGACAGATAACGACGATGACGGAGGCCTTGGATTCAACGGCGGCCGCTATTCTGCCTTGCTATCACTGGACCTGCCTTTGGAAAGGACCAGAGAGCGAAACGCATATCGTAATAGTCTCATATCCCTCGAACAGGCGGTAAGGCAGGTCCAGACACTGGAGGACCAGATAAAGCTAGCGATCAGGAACGACCTGCGAAATCTGCTGGAATCTCGCGAGAACCTGAAGATCCAGGCACAGGCCGTGGTAGTAGCAGAAAAACGGGTAAAGAGTACCACGCTGTTCCTAGAGGCAGGAAGGGCCGCCATAAGGGACCTATTAGAGGCACAGGACGCCCTGCTTGCCGCACAGAACGCATTGACCGCAGCGGTTGTAAGTTACCGGATAGCAGAGCTTGAACTGCAGCGAGATCTAGACCTGTTGCATGTAGATACAACCGGATTGTGGAAGGAGTATAGACCAGGGGAGCAATCAGATGAAGGCATCCAATAATAACAAGGCAAACCGCAGCAAAGTCAAACTTATCACCATCGCAGTGGTGATCGTGGCCACAGGGGTTGTGGGATTCTGGTACAGGGCCGTAAAGGCAGAACAGGCCATGGCCATGAAGGTCCCTACCTTCGCAGCAAAGAAGGGGCCATTGACAATAAGTGTACTTGAGAACGGGACCATAAAGGCCCGCCAACAAGAGATCATCTACAACCAAGTAGAGGGTAGGACCTCGATCGTATGGATCATCCCTGAAGGCACGCGAGTCAATAAAGGGGATCTACTTGTGGAGCTCGACTCTAGTACCTTGCAGGACCAGAAGATCGACCAGGAGATCAGGGTCCAGAATGCAGAGGCGTCCTATATCAGTGCAAGAGAGAACCTAGAGGTCGTCAGGAACCAGGCCCTCAGCGACATCAACGAGGCCATGCTCAATATGGAATTCGCACAACAGGATCTAAAGAAATACGAGGAAGGCGACTACCCCATCGCCTTGGCCAGTGCACAACAGGAGATCGCCCTGGCACAAGAGGAATTGGAGCGGGCAAACTACACACTCGAATGGTCGCAAAGGCTTTTTGCCGAGAAATACATATCTCAGACCGAGCTGCAGGCAGACCAGCTAGCTGCCAGTAGGGCCAAGGTAAAACTGGAGGTGGCACAGAATAACCTCAAGCTACTCCAGGAGTACACCTACAAGAGACAGATCGCGCAACTTACCAGCAACGTCTTTCAGGCAAGGATGGCCCTTGACCGTATACAGAGGAAGACCCGCGCAGACGTGGCACAGGCAGAGGCGACCTTGAGGGCAAGGGAACAGGAGTACAACAGGGAGAAGGACAAGCTCGCCAAGATCCTCGATCAATTGGCAAAAACCAAGATCTATGCCCCGGTCGACGGAATGGTTGTTTACGCCACCAGTGCCCAGTCAGGGGGCAGGAGGATGATGGACAATCGCCAGCCACTCCAGGAGGGAGTGGAGGTCTTTGAGCGCCAGGAACTGATATACCTACCCACCGCAAACCTTTATAAGGCAGAGGTGGCCATACATGAGGCGAATCTACAGAAGGTCAGGGTAGGTCTCCCAGCCAGGGTCACCGTTGATGCCCTCATGGGCAAGGTCTTCTTTGGGACGGTTGCAAGGATTGCACCGCTGCCGGATCCGCAGAGTATGTGGATGAACCCAGATCTGAAGGTTTACAACACCGATGTATTCATAGAGGGGGAGGACCCTGAGCTGCGGACCGGCCTGAGCTGCAAGGTGGAGATCATCGTCGCACAGTACGATGAGACCATCTATGTGCCTGTACAGGCCGTTGTTCGGGTTGATGGCAAGCCCACCGTATATGTCCTCAACAAGGACGGTACCCAGACCCCTAACGAGGTCCAGATCGGCCTGGACAATGGTAGCATGGTCAGCATACTCAGTGGACTGCAGGAGGGCGAGTTGGTGGTCCTGACCCCACCACTCCAGGCAGCCCAGGCCGAGCTTAGCTGGTACCAAAAGGCCCCAGGCGATGCAAATCAGCAGGGATCGGACGTCTCACAACTGATCCGAGAGCGTCTTCAGGGCAATGACAATCTCAATGGATTCAATGGCCAAGGAATTGGGCCTGGAGGCCAGACCGGCCAGCCAATGGGCCGGTTCCGCAGGCCCATGATGGACCAGAATGCCCCAGGGCCATTTATGGAAGGACCCACCGAGGCACAAAGACAACAATTCAGGCAGCGATTAGAGCAGCTCAGCCCAGAAGAACGTGAGAACCTGCGTAGGCGGTTTATGGAAGGCGGAGGTGGGGGGCCTGGCAGGGCAGGTCGCAGGTCCAGACAAGATGAGGGTCAGCCAGGAGGTAACCCATAGGATGACCGCGAGCACCGGTTCCGATTCAGACCAGATCGTCAGACTGGTCGATGCCCGCAAGGTCTATCAGATGGGCGCTGAGAAGGTCCATGCCCTGGCAGGGGTCACAATCTCCTTCAAGAAGGGATCCTTCTGTGCCATAATGGGCCCAAGTGGGTCAGGTAAGAGCACCATGATGAACATACTCGGCTGCCTGGACCGCCTCACTAGCGGCTATTATTACCTCAATGGGCAGGATGTTAGCCAGCTAGACGATGACGCGCTTAGCGAGCTAAGGCTCCGCTATCTGGGCTTTGTGTTCCAGAGCTTCAATCTCATACCCCAGCTGACCGTCCTGCGGAATATAGAACTACCGCTGTACTACCTTGGATGGGATCCTGTCCGCAGTCGCGAAAGGGCCCGGCAACTCGCAGAACAGGTCGGCCTTGGCGAAAGGCTTAACCACCGGCCAACGGAACTATCAGGTGGTCAGATGCAAAGGGTGGCGATCGCCAGGGCCCTGGCCAATGACCCACAGATCATCTTTGCCGATGAGCCTACTGGAAATCTCGACTCTGCCACCGGCCTTCAGATCATGGAACTGTTGACAAGGCTCAATGAGCAGGGAAAGACGATCATCATGGTCACCCACGAACCCGATATAGCCGCATTCGCAAAGAACCGCTTGCACATGATAGACGGCCGGATAGATCGCATTGAGGTCAACCAATGAGGTACGCCAGGATCGTAAGGGACATAAGTCTTGGCATAGAGAACCTGCTGCTGCATAAGCTCCGCTCCTTTCTAACGATGCTGGGCGTGGTCTTTGGGGTCGGCAGCGTTGTGGCGATGCTTTCGGTGGGAGAAGGGGCAAGTAAGGAGGCCCTCGACCAGATCCGTAGGCTCGGCAGCAACAATATCATCGTATCAGCAGTCAAGCCTGCAGAGGAGCAGTCCCAGACGAATGTGACCAGGTCGCAACTGAGCCTCTATGGCCTGACCTATGACGATTACCGCAGGCTCGCAGAGGGCTTTGATCACATAAAGGCAGTTGCACCCGTGAAGCTCACACGCAGGTTGGGCCGCCTCAAGGACCGAGTGATGGAGCTGCGGGTGGTAGGCACCACACCTGTCTGGTTCCAGCTAGTACCTCGCGAGGTTATAGCAGGTCGCGTCATGATGCAGAAGGATATAGATGAGCAGGCGCCGGTAGCGGTGCTTACCGAACATGGGGCAAGGACCTTGCTGGCTACAGAGGCAGTTGTGGGCCAGTCTATCCGCGTAGGTAGCGACCAGTTCCGGGTCATTGGGATCGTAAGGAGCCGAAGCGGCCAGGCAGGTAATATCCAGGTGCCGGACCAACAGGCAGATGTTTACATACCGATAGAGGTGATGCGGAGATATTTTGGCGACATAACCACCAGGCGTACCGCAGGGACGATGGAGAGGGAGATGGTGGAACTGCACCAGATCCTGATCCAGGTAGAGGATACCCAGTACGTGGAGAAGGTAGCTGCTGCTGTGGAACGAATGCTCGCACAGTTCCACAAGAAGAAGGACTACCAGATAAGCGTGCCACTAGAGCTATTGCGGGAGGCAGAGGCAACAAAAAGGCGGTTCAACATAGTACTGGGGTCGATTGCAGGTATCAGCCTGCTGGTAGGCGGCATTGGCATCATGAATATCATGCTCGCATCGGTCACGGAAAGGACCAGGGAGATTGGGATTCGCCGGGCGATCGGGGCCAAGAAGAGGCAGATCATAACCCAGTTCCTCATCGAGACGGTGGTCTTGTCCACCACAGGTGGGATTATTGGATTGGGGGTAGGGGCATTGATACCGTTCCTTATCGAGCACTTCTCCCAGATGCCCACGGTCCTCACCTTACAAGGTGTGTTGCTGCCGCTACTAATAAGTATGGCTGTTGGGATCGTCTTTGGCCTTTATCCGGCCATAAACGCAGCCAATGTAGACCCTATCATCGCATTGCGGCACGAGTGACGCCAATGAATAAAGGCCTCTGCGCCCCCCAACGCAGAGGCCTACCCCTAGATAGACCCCAAGAGCGTTCCCTGCGTTCCGCTTTTGCTTTCTACCCCTCGGCGAGGCGTCTATTGTCTTGCTGTCGAATCTATTGAAAGTTTAGATCAAAGATCGCAGGGATCCAAATTTGAACTTGCCTGTGCCGAATCGGATATAATTATTGATGCGTCTGATGGCCGGTCGGGTGGTCGCCCTGTCGGTGTAGGAGCTGGCAGGGAGGAAAGTCCGAGCAGGGTAGGGCACGGTGGTGGCTAACGGCCACCGGGGTAAACCCTAGGGAAAGTGCCACAGAGAACACACAGCCGATGGCTGACCGCAAGGAAAGCTCAGGCAATGGTGAAAAGGTGCGGTAAGAGCGCACCGCAGCGATGGTGACATCGCTGGCATGGTAAACCCCACCGCCTGCAAGACCAAGTAGGCTGGCATGGTCCGCCATAGGTGGACCTAGCACCTGGCCCGGGTGGATGCCAGCGGGTAGGTCGCTTGCCGTTGTGCGGCAGAGGCGGCTGGCAACAGCCGCCCAAGAGGAATGACTACCGCCCTTGCTTGTTGCAGGGTACAGAACTCGGCTTATAGACCGGCCATCATACACATTTGCCGATCATCTT
>JARYLO010000118.1 GCA_029907605.1 Sedimentisphaerales bacterium | reverse complement strand
TTGGTTCCCAGCTGCTGGAGTTGCCCCCTCAATTCGGCCAATTGCCTCTGTTGGTACTCGACCTGCTCGGTCAATTGCTGTAGCTGATCTGCTTTGCACAATCCTGTTGCGATACATAATGCCATTGTCGCCAAAGAAAGTTTCCAGATCATATTGGACCTCCAAAATGTGCTGATGTTATTCATCAGACAGCTTACGCACGACAGATCTTGCCCACAGTATCACTATGTCTTGTTAGTCTATCGTGAGGATATTGTTAGATTCTTGTTAAGATGATAGATGGCTACAGGCCTATGTCGCAAGGTTCACTGTAAATGTGCTGCCCTTTCCAACCTCGCTTTGGACCTGTATAGTACCGCCGTGGAGTTGAATGATGTGTTTGACTATGGCCAGGCCCAGCCCAGTACCACCAAGCTGCCTGCTGCGGGCCTTGTCTACTACATAGAACCTCTCGAATATCCGATCCAGGTGCTCGGCAGGTATACCACAGCCATGGTCAACCACCTGGATCGAGAGGTGGGTGTTATCTCTAGTGACCTTTACTTGAACCTTCTGATCTGATGGACTGTACTTTATGGCGTTGTCCAGGAGGTTGACTATTGCCTGCTGCAAAAGGGTAGGGTTTGCCCTTACGACCGCTTGGCCGTCACAGGCCAGTTCTATCTGTATGGACCTTTCGGATGCCTTTGACCGTACTAGTTCGATGGAGTCCTCAATGATCTGGCGGACATTGACGAGCTCCAAAGGCATCCTTCTAATCCGTTGTTCTTCCTCAAGCCTGGTCAATGTGGATAGGTCGTTAATGATGGCGTTGAGCCTGTCAGTGTGTCTGGAGATTATGGCCAGGTACTTCTTGAGCTGATTTACATCCACTAGATCTGATTCAAGCAGCATCTCTACAAAGCCCTTTATGGCAGTGATGGGAGTCTTTAGCTCATGCGAGACATTGGCCACAAAGTCCTTGCGGATCTGCTCGAGTCTTCGCAGTTCAGTGACATCATATATCGTCACCACCAGTCCTGCTACTGGTCCTGCTGGTCCCACACCGAACTTGGTGCCATGGACCACGTAAGATCTGCCATCCGTGAGCTGGATCTGCTCATCCAGGTTCTGGCTTTGACTGGTGGATAGTAGCTTGTGTATTGCCTGCTGCAGTTGTGGCAAGGCTATAGCCTGTGCATAGTAGGTCCCTACGGCCTTCTCTACATCAGTAACCAGGAATCTGCCTGCAGACCGATTGGCTGCAACGATCCTGCCTTGTTGATCAACCGCGATCAGGCCTTCGACCATTGCGGCCAGCACTGCCTCCAGTTGGGCGTTTTGGCGGTTTATCGTGGTTATCCGTTCTTGTAAGAGTGTGGCCATGTCATTGAAGGACCTGGCAAGTTGCCTGATCTCCGTTGGGCCCGACTGTGGTGCACGCAGGTCAAACCTGCCCTCGGAGAAACTGTTGGCCGCGTCCTGGATGGCTAAGATAGGCCTACTGATCTGCCTAGCCAATACAAGGCTAAGCACCACTGCCAACCCTACCGCTGCCAAGGATATAGCAAGGATCTGTCTATAGAGCTCCAATAGTGCCCTGTGCACGGCTGCAGCAGGGATTGCCGTCCTGACAACCACATGCCCAAGTCCCTGTATCTGGGCAAGTATGGCTGCATAGTCCATCCTCATACCTATCGTTGGGCTTACCCTCGAGGCCCAGCCAATCCCCCTGGCAAGTGCCTGCCTCACCTCTTGCCTGGCGCTGTGGTCCTCCATGGAGTCTGGGTCCTGGTGGGAATCTGCCAAGACGTGTCCAGAAGGGGCTATGATGGTAAGCCTGACATTCACCAGGCCTGCTATCTGCTTGCAGGCCTCATTCAGATCCAAGGCCGATTGCCAAGCTTGGAGCCTGAGGGCCACAAGCCTGGCTATATCGGTAAGGTGTTCGCGGGTCTGGGCCTGGTAGAACCTGGCAAGGGCATGCGTGGTGTATATAGACAGACCTGCGATCGGGATACAGACTATCCCCAGGATGGGCAAGAATATCCGCCATAAGAGCCTATTTGGGATCATACTGGACCGGAAAACCGATATCCAACACCACGCACGGTCTGTATGCAGCGGCCGTAGGTGCCCAGCTTCCGTCGCAGGGCCACTATCTGCACATCCACAGCCCGATCCGTGGCTACATACTCCTGGCCATGTGCAGCATCCATGATCTGATACCTGGTCAACACTACCCCAGGCCTCCTGGCCAGCGCCAAGAGGATATTGAACTCCGTATATGTCAGGATGACAGGCCTGCCCTTTATGCTGACCTCCCTACGCATGGTGTCTATGATCAGGCTTCCAAGGCGGATCGGTCTTTGATCAGGTATTGTGGCAGCCTGTCTCCTGAGGAGGTTTCTGATCCTTGCCGAGAGCACCTTGGGGCTGAAGGGTTTGGTTACATAGTCATCTGCACCGACCTCCAGGCCAGTGACGATATCTGCCTCCTCAGACCTGGCGGTCAGCATGATTATGGGGATGTGGGACGTCCTTGGATCGGAGCGGAGGATCTTGCATACATCCAGGCCATCTATACCAGGCAGCATGATGTCCAGCACCACCATGTCAGGCAAGTCCTTCTTGGCCAGTTCTATGGCCTGTTCGCCGGTCTTTGCAAAGATAGGGTCGTAGCCTTCCTTGGCTAAGGTGATCCGCAGTAACTCCAGGATGTCAGGCTCATCCTCAACTATTAGTATCCTCTTGGCAGGCATGCAATGATTTTAGCCGGCACTGTATCTACTCTGCAACTCTGACCAGTCTAAGTGAAGTAGTGGCCTTGGCGGCCTAATGCCACCTGCCCAGTATCTCTTGCACTAGGCTATCAGCAGAATCCGCACGGGATAGGCCGGCCTTGACATACATATACAATGCGGTCGTGAACGCCGCGTTTAGACCCCTTAATATAACAAAGACAATGCTCACGTACGCGCCCAATAGTATCACACCTCCTTTGGGAGGGGTGCGTATTACGGCCAGAGCAACACCAAAGGCCACTGCTACTGGTATCAAGGCGAGCATTAAGAGCAGGGCGAAACCTACCGATGCGGTAATCCGCTCGCCCCATGTCTTGCCAAGGAGCCTGGTGGATTCCTTCAAGGCCACAACCTCTGCCTTCCAGGACCAGTATGGGAAGGACAAGGTACGCAGCCAAGGCCCAGCCAGCCTCCAGCCCAAAGGTCAGGATCATACCATGGCCCTTGACGTAATCTTGGATGAGCCCAAAAAGTGTGAATGCTATCGTCTGCATCAAGGCCCATTCGATAAGCAAGGATAATCTCTCCCGCGCGACTCTGAAGCCCTCACTTATAGTATACGACTTGCCGGCCATGGCCGCTGCGGCACACGCAATCAGGTCCGTATTGAAAAAGATGGTCAGAGTGCTGGCAAGCAGTGACAATACGAACTCGGCTGTATGATACAGGATGCTAGCAGAGACAGGTGCGTCCTCGAAAGGTGGGGTCAAGAACGGCAGCAGATGCCAGAACCTTGAGTAGGCCGCAACAGCCCGAGTGTTGGCATCGCCCCCAACAATGCGAAGACCAATAGTCGCTTGTCATTCATGAGGATCCGCCAACAAACGCGAATGAGCTTGAGCGTGAAACCGATCCTATTCATGGCTGGATGTCTCTCTTGTTGATCCATATCATACCAGATCGAGCTCCAGATGGCTCCATTCACTTGGCGGTAGCGTAATCCTCGTCCTGTACAGTGTCAATAGGGGAACCAGACTCCTGGCACTACAACCACACCTGGAACCGGATAAACAGCCCGTTCTTGAATAAAGTGTACACTTGCTTATGATCAGGGCCATGGAAAGGATCCTGGCCGATAGGATGCGATTGATAGACGCCAGCGGGATCAGGAAGGTCTTTGCACTCGCACAGACCATGCCTGATGCGATAAACCTCTCCATAGGCCAGCCAGACTTCGATGCACCAGCGGACTTGAAGCAGCAGGCCATTGCCGCCATCCAGGCAGGGTTCAACCGATACTCTCAGACCAAAGGCGAGCCAGAACTGGTGGCCAGGCTGGTGGAACTGGCCAAGCTCCAGACCGGCTGGGAGGATCCGATGGTCATGGTCACCTGTGGCGTAAGTGGTGGGATCATCCTTGCGCTAATGGCATTGGTAGACCAAGGCGATGAGGTGATCATCCCGGACCCTTACTTTGTGATCTACAAGCATGCGGTGAACCTGCTTGGGGGTAGGTGCGTGTTTGTTAGCAGCTACCCTGATTTTAGGCTCCCCCTTGCGGCCATCAAGGATGCGATCACCGATCGGACTAAGCTGATCATCGTCAATTCCCCTTGCAATCCTACCGGTATGGTCTACTCAGCAGAAGAACTTAGGGCCTTGGCCCAGATCGCTGCCCAGCGGGGGATAACCGTGCTCAGTGACCAGATCTACGACAGCTTCAGCTACGATGGGCCATGCCCTTGCATCGGGCCATATTACCAGAGGACGATCATCCTAAAGGGGCTGGGTAAGTCCTATGGCATAACCGGTTGGCGACTTGGGTATGCAGTGGTCCATCCGGTACTTAGACCCGTGTTTGAGGCCATGGCCATGGTTCAGCAATATACCTTTGTCTGTGCCCCAACGCCCTTCCAGAGGGCTGCGATCGCAGCATTGGGATTGGACATCAGTTGCTACATAGAGGCCTACAAAAGGAAACGGGACCTGATATGCTCGATCCTATCGGAGAGGTTCGAGCTGGTCAGGCCATCAGGTGCATTCTATGTCTTTGTCAAGGCCCCAGGGTCCACTGGCAGCGAGTTTGTCCGCAAGGCGATCCAGCATGGCGTGCTGGTCATACCAGGAGGGGTCTTCAGCGAGCAGGATACGCACTTTAGGGTCAGCTTTGCGGCTGAGGACAGGTTGATCGAGCGTGGGGCAAGGATCTTGACCAGCCTTGCCTGATTGAGGCCTAGATTGGGTTTGAAACGTTGGGCCAGCCTGCTAGAATCTTCGGCCAAAGAGGAACCTTATGGCGGTGCTGAATGTAAACATAGACCACGTTGCAACCATAAGGCAGGCCAGGCTGGCCGATGAGCCAGATCCTGTATGGGCTGCAGTCCAGTGTGAACTAGCAGGGGCCAACGGTATTACGGTGCACCTACGGGAGGATAGACGCCATATCAACGACAGGGATGTCAGGCTCTTGAAGGAGACGGTCGCCTCGAAGCTCAACCTGGAGATGAGCATGTCCGAGCAGATCGTCCGGATCGCCGAACAGGTCAGGCCAGATCAGGTCACCTTGGTGCCGGAGCGAAGGCAGGAGCTGACCACCGAAGGGGGGCTGGATTGTGTAGGTACCAAGAGGCGGCTTGCAGAGGTGGTTAGAAGGTTGCACCGCAAGGGCATCATCGTAAGTGCGTTCATTGTTGCCGATCCTGAACAGATTGTTGCAGCGGCGGATGCTGGTTGCGATGCAGTGGAGCTACATACAGGTGGATATGCCACGGCAAAGGGCCAGAAGGCCATAAGGCGCCAGCTTGATGCCTTGGTCCGGGGCAGGGATGTGGCCGTTTCCAAGGGCCTGGTTGTACATGCTGGCCACGGATTGACTTACAGGAATATCGGTCCTGTAGCTGCCATCGATGGGCTTTGTGAGTTCAACATAGGTCATAGCATTGTGGCCAGGGCGGTAATCGTGGGTATGTATCAGGCCACTAGAGAAATGATTGCGTTGATAGAAAAGTACAGCAGGACTGGTAAGGCTCTATAGGGAGGCCAACACATGTTTGTAGGGGCAATGGTTGCCTTGATCACCCCGTTTCATGACGGGGAGGTGGACTTCGAGACACTAGATGAATTGGTGGAATTTCAACTGGAGCATGGGATAGACGCAATAGTACCGGTCGGTACTACTGGGGAAAGCCCCACACTGAGCCATGAAGAGCACAAGAAGGTCATCGAGAGGGTGGTCAAGACCGTTGCCCATAAGGTCCCTGTGATCGCAGGCGCAGGCTCCAACTCCACGGCAGAG
Source organism: Sedimentisphaerales bacterium (assembly GCA_029907605.1). Taxonomy (GTDB): domain Bacteria; phylum Planctomycetota; class Phycisphaerae; order Sedimentisphaerales; family Anaerobacaceae; genus DTPU01. Next base: position 2,273 of record JARYLO010000118.1, on the reverse strand, counting down.
GCCATTGAGTTGACCGCGTTTGCAAAGAAGGTTGGTGCAGACGCCACGTTGCAGGTCTGTCCCTATTACAACAAGCCCACACAGGAGGGCTTCTACCAACACTTCAAGGCCATAGCAGAGGAGGTGGACCTGCCCATGGTCCTCTATAACATACCAGGCAGGTGCGGTGCAGGGCTGACCAGCCAGACCGTTGCGAGGCTTGCCCAGTTGGACAATGTGGTGGCAATTAAGGAGGCCTCCGGTAACCTAGACATGGCAAGCGAGATCGCATGTGCATGCGATCTGACCATATTGTCGGGCGATGACTCGTTGACGTTGCCCATCGCATCTGTAGGGGGAAAGGGGGTGATCAGCGTGGTCGCCAACATAGTACCGGCAGATGTCAAGGCCATGACAGACCTGATCTTGCAGGGTGACTTTGTCCAGGCCCGCAGGTGGCACAAGAAGCTCTTCCCATTGGCAAAGGCGATGCTGTCCCTTGCGAGCAATCCCATCCCGATAAAGGCTGCCCTGGCCATGTTGGAGATGGCCTCAGATGAGGTCCGTCTACCCTTGACGATCTTGGATGAGGCAAAGAAAGGTGAGCTTGTCAGGGTCATGAAGGAATATGGATTGCTGGCCTGATACAAGGCCCAAGGCCCTAGCAGCATCGGTCGCCATACTGACCTTATTGCTTGGTTGTGCCGAGGTACCCATCACCGGTCGGCAGCAGTTGAACCTTGTGCCTGATGCACTGATCCTTGGCCTGAGCCTCCAGGAGTACAACCAGTTCCTCAGCACACACAAGGTCATCGCCAGTGGCCCAGATGCGGAGATGGTAAGGCAGGTTGGCCAGAGGATCCGGGATGCTGTGGACAGGTTCGGCCGCAAGCATCTTGCCGCAGATCCATTTGCAGGTTGCCAATGGGAGTTTGTACTTGTGGAGGACAAGGCGTTAAATGCATTTGCCATGCCTGGTGGCAAGGTGGTCGTCAATACAGGCATATTGCCATTGACGGTCGATGCCAATGGCCTTGCAGTGGTGATCGGCCATGAGATCGCCCACCTATTTGCAAGACACGGCTCAGAACGCCTCACACAGGGCCTATTATTAGAGATGGGGGGTATGGCCCTTTCCAAGGCCCTTGAGCAGAGGCCCCAGCAGACCAGGCAGTTATTCATGACCTGCTATGGGCTTGGGTCGCAGATAGGGCTGCTACTGCCGTACAGCAGGCTGCATGAGCAGGAGGCCGACAGATTGGGGCTGATCTTTATGGCCATGGCAGGGTATGACCCGCATGCAGCGATCGCATTCTGGCAAAGGATGGCAGAGCAAGGCAAGGGCAGGCCAAGCCCCCCAGAGTTCCTCAGCACGCACCCTGCGGATCAGACCAGGATCGAGGCCATAAGGCGCCTGCTACCGGAGGCCATGGAGTACTATCAGGCACCACGGTGAGCAGCCATCAGGGCTGCGCTGCGCCCTGCCAGTGCCCCTGTAGACCAGCATATCTGCAGATTGTAGCCTCCGCACGGACCATCTACGTCCAGTATCTCGCCAGCAAAGAATAGCCCTGGACAGACCCTGGAGGCCATGGTCCTTGGATCTACCTGGCGTGTATCTACGCCGCCTATCGTGATAGTGGCCTGCTCAAGTGGCTTTGTACCGGTGATGGTTATAGGCATGGCCTTGAGCTCCTGTACGATCCTGGCCCTATTGGCCTTGTCCAGTTCGCAGGCGAGGGTCTTGCTGTCACAGCCTGCCTCATCTAGTACTACCCTTGCCAGCCTCTTCGGCAAAAGCCCTGACAGACATGTCAGGACCTGGCTGGAGCCTGAGGTCCTTGCCCAGCCCAATACGAGCTGTTCCAGCACGTCCTGGTTGAGGTTACCTGACAGGTCGATCGTGGCTGGGATCTGTGTCCTGGGCTTGGCAAGTTCGGCAGCCAGATCGCGACTAAGATCCATGGTAGCAGGTCCGCCGATCCCGTCGTTGGTAAAGACAAGCGGGCCAGCCGAACTGTACCTGCCTGAAGGGGCCATTGCCCTCAGCACTACATGATCGAGCGAGACACCAGCCAGCTGGCCTGGCCATCCCTGTGCTGTCAAAAGGGGTACAAGCCCTGGCCTTGGGGGGATGAGCGCATGACCAAGTGACGCGGCTATCTTGAGCCCATGTCCTGTCGAACCGGTCTGGGGGTACGAAAGCCCACCTGTGGCCAGTATCACGGTCCGACATTGGATGGACTGGGCCTTGGTCTTCACGACAAGACCGGCTTGCTGTGGACAGACCTCCA
>JARYLO010000117.1 GCA_029907605.1 Sedimentisphaerales bacterium | reverse complement strand
CCTATTTCAGGGCCATGGGTGGAAGGTGCATGGCGGCAAACGCAGAATCAGGGATCTTCGGGATCCTCCAGAACGCGAACGCCAAGGATGATGCTGTTATCTGGGATGTGCTTACCAAGCCTGGCGAGGTGATCTTCTCTAACGTGTTGGTAAAAGATGGCAGGCCCTATTGGTTAGGCATGGGCATAGACATACCTGAAGAAGGTGAGAACTTCTCAGGTCCATGGTTCAAGGGGAAGAAAGGCCCTGATGGAAAGGAGATCCCACCTGCACACAAGAATGCCCGCTATGCCGTTGCCCTCAGTGCACTGGCCAATTGCGATCCGGAACTGGACAATCCAGAAGGTGTGGAGCTATCAGGTATTATGTATGGGGGCCGAGATGCGAAGGCCTGGGTCCCTTGCCAGCAAGGGTTTGATTGGGTCCACGGGATCGTTGCCTATGGGGCCAGTCTCAAGACCGAGACCACCTTTGCCATTAAGGGAGAGGAGGGCAAGACAGAGATAAACCTCATGAGCATCCAGGATTTTGTATCCATACCGTTAGGTAAGTATGTCCGTAACAACCTGGACTTTGGCAAGAAGCTCATTAAACCGCCATTGGTTTTTGGTGTTAACTACTTCCTTAGGGACGAAAAGGGCCAGTTTGTTAATGGCATAAGAGATAAGCACGTGTGGGTAAAGTGGATGGAGCTGAGGATCCATGGTCAGGTACCGGCGACCAAGGCCCCAACTGGCCTTATCCCCAGATACCAGGACCTGGTAGTTCTGTTCAAGCAGGTCTTGGGCAAGGAATACACCAAGGAAGATTATATTCGCCAGTTTACGATTCGGGTGCCTGAGAACCTTGCCAAGTTGGATCGTGTTGAGCAGTTCCATCGCCAGCACGTTGAGGATGCCCCAGCAGAGGTCTTTGAGGTCCTAAAGGCCCAAAGGGCCAGGCTCATGGAGGCCAAGGAGCATTTTGGAGATAGGATTAATCCTGAATTGCTGCCGGTTGAGCAGAGATGATTTCTGACGGTCAGATGTTGCTGTTTTTCTGAAAGGATAGTGTTATGATCGGTTGCCACATAGGTCGATTGTTCCAGGTGACGGTCTGTGGCGGTTCTTATCAAGAAGGCCTTGCTGCGGTGATTCAAGGGGTGCCGCCTGGTATGTATCTAACCGAACAGGAGATCTATGGGGACCTACTCTTGCGAAAGCCAGGGGCCGACGAGTTGTCATCTCCCAGGAAGGAGCCCGACCTACCTGTCATCTACGCAGGCCTGAACGTGGATGACCCAGTACAAGGAGATGGCTACAAGAACCACACCAATGGCACGCCTTTGGCCATCCTCATACCAAATCTTGATCGGCACCAGATCCATATCAAGCAATACCAGGATACCAACCGCACGCCTAGACCAGGCCATGCATCCTATGCCTCGTTCGTAAAATATGGCCCTGCAGATGATGCCATAGGCGCAGGGATCTTCAGTGGAAGGTATACGTGTACCATCGTTGCTGCAGGATATGTGGCAAAGAAGGTCCTGCAGTATTGTGGTATCCGTGTGTTCTCATTTGTCCGCGAGCTGGCAGGGGTGCGGTGTACAGATGTGGACCATGACAAGGCCTTTGCCTATACCGAGCGCTTCAAGCAGATGCGTAGGGACATGGATCCATTCTACCAGGAGGTGTATGTAAGAGGCAGGATCGATATGGACATGCGATTCCTACAGAAGGCCGCTGTCCTAGCACAGATCGAACAACAGATCGATCAGATCAGGGCAAAGGCGCCAAGGCTTAGCGCGGACGAGATACGGGATCGGTACAACGTGCATCCAGTTGTAAACTGCCCTGATATGGATGCTGCCGAAGCCATGCTACAGGCAGCCAATAAGATTACTGCAACAGGCGATTCATCTGGTGGTGTGGTGGAGGTGGTGGCATTGGGCCTGCCTGTTGGCCTAGGAGAACCTGTATTTCACAAACTGGACGCGGAGCTTGGTATGATGCTCGGTATCGGCGCTGTAAAGGGTGTAGAGGTCGGTGCTGGGTTTGCAGTCAAGGACATGACTGGCAGCCAGTGCAACGACCAGATGAGGGGTCAGGACGGCAAGGTCGTCTTCTTGTCTAACAATGCTGGCGGTGTGACGGGCGGATTATCCACAGCCCAGCCGCTAGTGGTCAGGTTGGCAGTCAAGCCTACGCCGACCATAAACAAGCCGCAGATGACCATAGACAAGTATACACTTGAAAACAGACAGTTGGCCGCCATTACTAGGAGGGATCCGACCATAGTGGCCAGGATATGGCCTGTGGCGGAGAACTATACGGCGATTGTCTTGTTAGATCTCTTGATGGCACATTACGGTTATCAGGCCCTCAAGGACCGCATTGCTGCTGCAAAGACATAGGATGGCAAGGCAGGTAGGGGCTACGGGCATATATGTCCTGACAGGCCATGGCTCTAGGCACCTGGCTGAGCTGCCTTCTGGCGTGCCTGTTGCCAATGGTATTGCAGATGCGGTCAGGACGATACTGGCCATGTATGCAAAGGCTAGCGGCCCTAGTAACTGACCTGGCGCTTGCTTGCAATCTCGCCGATCGGCTCAGCATTCTTGCCATCAGTAAACAAGACCTGGCCCTCACCAGTTGCCAACAAGGTACTTCTCACGTAATCAAATGTGGGCGGCAACTCATTTATGATCTCGACCCTACTCCATGGCACAACCCTGACCATCACAGACCCGATCTTGATGTCTTCAGGCCTTGTGACTATGCGACCATAGTGATATGTCCTGCAGTGCAGGCGGATGTAGGAATCGGTGATCTGTAGGACCCTTCCCACTAGGATATGGTTGTGAGCCTCTGGGTAGTTCTTGATGGTCCTGACCTTCCAGATGATCGGCAGATCGGCCCTCTTCTGGCTATCCGAACCTGCCACTGATGTAGTCTTCGGTCTGCTTGTTTGTTGGGTTGCTAAAGATCCGTTCTGTTCTATCATACTCTATCAACTCCCCAAGACAGAAGAATGCGGTCCACTGACTGATACGGGCTGCCTGTTGCATGTTGTGTGTGACGATCACGATCGTATATGATGCCTTGAGCTGTTCTATGAGGTCTTCTATCCTACCTGTGGCGATGGGATCCAAGGCCGAGCAGGGTTCATCCATAAGGAGTATCCTTGGTCTGGTGGCCAAGGCGCGGGCGATACACAACCTCTGTTGCTGGCCCCCAGAAAGTGCCAGGGCAGACTTATTGAGGCCATCCTTTACCTCATTCCATAGTGCCGCGGCCCGCAGGGATTGCTCTACGATCTGTTGCAGTTGCATCCTGTTGCGTATGCCTTGCAGCCTTGGACCATACGCGACATTGTCAAAGATGCTCTTTGGAAAGGGATTTGGCCTCTGGAAGACCATTCCGACCTGTTGCCTGAGACTTACCAGATTGGTCCTCTTGTCGTAGATGTCATGTCCGTCCAGTAACAGCCTTCCTTCGGTCCTCACGCCTGGTATCAGGTCATTCATGCGGTTGATACTCCTAAGGAACGTGCTCTTGCCGCACCCCGAAGGACCGATGATGGCCGTTACTGTGCACGGGTATATCTCCATGCTGACGTTCCTGACGCCGACCTTCTGTCCGTAATAGAGGCTGAAGGCCTCTGCCTTGATGACCCCGCATGGACAAGGGCTGGGAAGGGCAGTGATCTGGCTGGCAGTAACTGAAGGTCTTGATATCTCCATGGTCATGGCCTCTGGTATTGGCGTCCAGCCCATTGTCTGTGGCCTATGGCCTTGCATCAATGCCCCCTGAGCTTGGCAGATGCCCTTGCCCGCAAGATGATAGCCATGGCATTGAGCGAAAGGATCAGCATTACCAATGTCAGTACCATCCCATATTGGTTATGCGGGCTAAGTTCTGCAATCCTGTCACCTACTGCCATGTCGTAACTCCCATACGCAAGTGTCCGTGTGGGCTGGAGGATGGACTTGGGTATAGGTCCCATGGCCACGGCACCAGTAAATAACACAGGGGCCGTCTCGCCAGCGACCCTGCTGAGGCTCAAAATGATCCCTGTCAGTATCCCAGGCAATGCGGCAGGGAATGTCACGGTCAAAAACGTCCTCAATGGACCTGCACCCAGGGCCAGGGCAGCCTCCTTGTATGTACTGGGGACCGCCTTGATCGCCTCCTCGCTGGAACGGATCATCACTGGCATAGACAAGACGGCAAGTGTCAGGCCTGCTGCGAGTATTGATGGCCTTGCGCCAAGACCCAGTGCAGGCAGGAATGTCAGGACGAAAAAGGCCAGCCCAAACAGGCCAAATACGATGCTTGGGACACCTGCAAGGGTGTTTATACACATCCTTATGATCCTTATCGGTAGACCTGTAGACCTGGTCTCGGCCAGATAGGCAGCAGAGGCGATCCCCAATGGGACTGCCACGGCCATGGCCATCAGTGTGATCAGTATCGAGCCGAGCACCTCTGGCCCGACCCCACCAAAGGTATGGCTCTCAAGGCTGTCGTCGATGAAGAACTGCCAGTAGAAGGTAAGTCTTGGTAATAACATATCGCGGATATGATTTGGCACATAGTCAAACAATTGTTCCAGACAGGTGCCTTCAAATCTTTGTCGCCTTGGTACCTCCATGCGCACCAATGGCCTTCCTCTGCCCTGTTCTACCCATTTGGTCTGGTAGAGGAGCCTGTGCAAAAGCCTCTGCGCCTGGTCCCATCGTGTTGCGCCATATTGCTGCCGAAGCAAGGGAGGTGCTGCACTGCTAGGCCTAGGACCTAACAGCTCCTGCAAGATATCCTCCAATTCCTTCAGGGCCAAGGCATATTGACTCCGCATTGACAGATCTAGACCATTGGTAGCTTGTTTAAGTTGTCTGGCGATCCTGAAATAGGCCTCTGCGGCCGTACCAATAAGCCTCGAATCCGATGAAAACCCAAGCACATAATCAAGGTCTGCCCTCCATATGTCTTGATCATCTGTGTGAAGGGCATGTTCGAGGCGGTCCCTGATCTGAGCACTGATAGCCCTAAGCTCTGCATAGGTGGGGCCAGTTATATCCCTTTCCTTCAGCTCCTGGCCAAACTGCCTGTGGATCCGCCTGACCTGGTCCGCCAGGTACTGCGTGTCTATTCCTTGCTTGAATTCATCTATCAGGTCATATACCTTTTGTCTTGCAGCGCTTGCACGGGCTATCTGTCTTGTGATCTGGTCATGATCGCCTCTGTTGTACAGATTGAGCTGCATTCGTCTAAACTCTATGGTGCTGGTGAATATGACGGCCTGGGCACCTCCTGCCACCATCGGCCCTAAGACTGCAATGAGCAACCCCGCAAGGCCTATTACCGCTATGGCAGTGGCGGCAGTAAAGGCCTTATCAATCGCAAGTCTCAGTGCAAGTCTCATCACGTGTAGCTAGGTCTTAGAGATCTACCGAGCAATATGTTGCTAATAACGTTTAATACCGATGTCATCAACAACAGGACTACACTCACTGCGAATAATGCGCTATAGTGTGTGGAGCCTTTTGCTGTCTCACCCATCTCGCCCGCAATAGTTGCCGTCATCGTCCTGACCGACTGCGTCAGGTCCCACCATGGACTGGGGATCTGGTTGGCATTGCCTGCAGCCATCCATACGACCATTGTCTCTCCTATCGCACGCATGGTACCAAGGACCACTGCCGCCATAATCCCGCTGTGGGCTGCTGGTATTACCACCTTGACCGTTGTCTCCAATCTGGTGGATCCCAGGCTATAGGCCGCCTCTCTCAGTTCCCTGCCAACAGCCGAGATTGAATCCTCTGAAACGGAGATGATGGTAGGAAGGGCCATTATGGCCAGGACCAGTGAGGCATTCAGTGCATTCGCACCTGTGGGGATACCTAGATACTCTTGCATCCAGGGGGCAAGTGCTTTGATTGCAAAAAAACCATACGCTACAGATGGAATAGCAGCGAGTACCTCAATAACCGGCTTGACCATGTTACGGATCTGATGTGTCACCACCTCAGATAGAAAAACAGCAGCCAGGATGCCTATAGGTACGGCTATGGCCATGGAAACGATGGTCACATAAGCTGAGCCTATGATCAAGGCAAGTGCGCCGAACCTGGGCGGATCTGCTTGGGGATACCAATCGGTACTGCAAAGGAAACTTGCCAGGCCATATTGCTGCAAGAATGGGATGGATTGATAGATCACAAAGACAAAGATCAGCAGCACAGTGAGGATTGAAATAGATGTTATGGCAAAGAGCAGACATCTCCCGACCCAACTGGCCACAAGGCCTAGGAGGTCTTCTCTTGCTGTCAGATAGAGCGGCCGATATGTCCTATCGGCCGCCACAACTGGAAGTGCCATGTGATCCTTTGTCTCTATAGTCATTTCGATCAGGCCTGCTGAGCCATCAATAGTCGGTCACCGGTACGAAGCCCTTTGCCTCTATCAGTTCCTGCCCCTTTTCGGTCAGATAGAACGTAACGAACCTGTATGAAATCGAACCAAGTTCGGGAAAGCCATTGGTAAAGAAGAATAAGGGCCTTGCCAGGGGATATTGACCTGAGACTATGGTCTTCTTTGATGGGTAAACACCATCTATCTTCAAGGCCTTTACCTTTGCATCCACAAACCCCAGACCCACATAGCCTATTGCACCGGGTGTCGTACTTACCCTTGTATGGGCCTGTGGGTTGGCACTGACATATTCGACACTTTGGGCCATATCCTCCTTGTGCATCACTAGCTCATGGAAGCATTCGTACGTACCTGACGCCGTATCTCGGCTGACAGCGACTATGGTCATGTCTGGTCCGCCAAGCTGCTGCCAGTTTCTGATCTTGCCAAGGTATATATCCCTTACCTGTGCGATCGTTAGTTCGGAGATGGGATTAGAAGGGTGCACTATCAGGCATATGCCGTCCATTGCTACTAGGTGGGCAACAGGCATCACACCCTTCTGAGTCGCCTTCTTGAACTCCTCTTCTGGCTTCATGAACCTGCTCATGGCAGCTATATCACAGCGGCCGTCGATAAGGGCAGCGGCCGCATTGCCACTTCCAGTCTTATTGACGGTGATCTGCAGGCCTGGGATAATTGACTTGAAATAATCTGCAAACGCATCGGCAATCGGCCCGACGGTGGTTGATCCCTCGATCCTTAGCTGTTGCGCCAAGGCAATACTAGTCACGACCAGGATCAATGTAGCTGATGATAGTGACCTTCTCATGTAATACCTCCTTTTCAATACAAGTCCCCTACTTAAACTTGACTACAAGGTCTAACTGCAGGCGATCGTATCCGATGTCCTGCGCAGTCCTGGTTATCGTGTTGTTGTAATATGTCAGGCCCAACTGCACATTCTTGGCCCATTGATATGCAGCGCTGAACCTGTGGCCCTTGCCATCCGTTCCACCACCTATGAAGTCTGAGTCATTGAACTGGCCAACCACCGCATCCGCGCCGATGTCCCGGTAGTCATACGATAATTCCCAGGACCCTGGCTCCGATGCCTTGTTGACCTTAAGCCCTATCAGCCAGCCAGTGTCTTCATAAAAACCTGCCTCCGTTGCTGTGTTGATCACGTATGTCCCGAATGTGGATATTGGTATGCCAGCTAGGTTCATATCCAGTTGCCCGAATACCTCCAGCAGGTCATAGTCATTGGCGAACCTTCCGCCAGTGGAGCTATTGCCAAAGAACTTGTTGGTTGTACTGCCATCCCATTCCCTGTTGAGTGCTGTGTAGCCCTTTAGGTGTGTGAAGTTGTAGTAACTTAGACCAGCTACTAAGGTGGCAGTGCCGATCGATTGTTGCAGGTAGCCCTGAATGCCCCAAAGGGCTGGGTCGGCCTCTGTGGCATTCTCTGCCACCCAAAAGCCGCCTGCGGTAAGGAGGAGCTTACTCTTTGGTGCCAGCTCAAGGCCATACTGTGCACAGATCCCCTCTGGGGTAAGATCGTGATCCCATATCAGTTGGTTTCGGCCTGCTGCGTAGAATGGTACATCGGCCTTTCCGGCAGTTATGTTCAGCCCTTTGACGGAATCAGGGTGATAGCTGGCATAGGCTGCATCCAGCCACACAGGTTTGTCAGAGAATGCCTGACCTAGGTCCTGGTTAGTAGAGACCGGGTCCCCCTTGGAACCTGTGGCCAGTCTAAGCCCTGCATCCCACTGCTCATTGACCTTTGCTGAAACGTTTAGACGTAGCCTTATGCGATGCCTGTGCCGATCATCTTTGTCCTCCTGATCTATCCATTCATGACGGTACCTAAGGTCTCCTGAAAGGCCTATTGCCTGGGCCCATTTGAGGAT
>JARYLO010000116.1 GCA_029907605.1 Sedimentisphaerales bacterium | reverse complement strand
TATATCTGCGATCGCCAGGGTGTTGACGATCTTCACCTCGCCTGCAATAGAACAATTGCCGATCATCTGCAAGGCCATAACGGAATCTCTGCTTTCTATGTAGACGTTCGATTCTATGTCTATGTTGACACCATAGATGTCTACGTTTCCGTTTATGTGCAAAGGACCTTTTGTGGCCAAACCAAAATCAAAGACCGTATTGCCTTGGAGATCCAAGATGTATTGGACACTGACCATCCTCTGGAAGCCTTTGTATGACCCTACCACATCCAATTGCAATACATTCGGCTCGGCCATGTACATCTGGGCCTCAAAGGCCTGGCCAGTAGATCGGCTCAATACAACCGGGCCGATGTAGATCTTGCCTGACTCACACGTCAGGTCTAGAGAAGAATCAAGTGCCGAGCCTATCGCAAAGAGGTATTGATCCTGTGTGGTCTTGCCAGAGATGGACAGGCCTTCAAGCCAATAGCGAAGTACCTGCAGGCCAGATTCGGCGGCGACCTGTGCACGGGCTGCACATACCTGGTTTGCCGAAGCCTGCAGATTCGTCCCTGCTGCCACGGAAAAGGATATGGCAAGTGCCCCGAATATGCAGAGGAAGACCAAGGCAAGCAATAAGACCATGCCCCTTTGACTGGCATGTGTGTATGATCTCGGCCGAGCCATCATACCCCTTAAAGAGTATAGGTAACGCCGAGGAGATACACAAACCAGATGTTCACACCTGGGCCATATCGGCCATATAGGAGCTCCTGGCGAATGGCTCAGATATGACCCATCTAAAGCCCATTGCCACCGCCCGATCCCGCCAAGCCAGAAAGACCTCCGGCCTTATGTACTGGACCACAGGAAGGCCCTCCTTGCAAGGCCTCAGGTACTGGCCTATGGTAAGCCTTTCACAACCTACAGACCTTAGGTCCTTTAACACCCGCTCAACCTGCTGGTCAGTCTCACCCAGTCCCAGCATGATCGATGACTTGGTCTGCACACCGAGCCTCTCCTTTGCCATCCTCAGTAGTCCGAGCGACCTCTGGTAATCCCCGCCTGGCCTTGCCTTCTGATAAAGTTCTGGCACAGTCTCTACATTGTGGGCAAAGACAAACGGCAGTGCCGGCCTGAGGACCTCAAGGGCCTGCCCTTGGCAGCCCCTAAAATCCGGCACCAACAACTCCACCTGTATCTGCCCCATCCGCCTTCGCAACTCCAATACGCAATCCCTAAACTGGGTTGCACCGCCATCAGGCAGGTCATCCCTATTGACGCTGGTGATAACGATGTATCTTAGCCCCAGCCTCTCTGCCATCATGGCCACACGAAGGGGTTCTGTCGGATCTGGTGGGTTGGGCCTGCCGGTTGCCACTGAACAGAACCTACATCGCCTTGTGCATATAGGACCAAGGATCAGGACCGTGGCAGTACCCCTGGACCAACACTCGCCCCTGTTGGGACAGTTGGCATGCATGCAGACCGTCTCAAGCCCCAGTTCCTTCAAGGCCTGCTCTGTCCTGGAGTAATTGCCCCCTGATGGCCCAGGACGCCTCAGCCAGTCTGGTAGCCTTTGGATCCTGCCCCACTGATCCTCAAGCAGACCCCTAAGCATGGCCCTTACCTGTTCCATGGGTGGTGCCGTATCCAACTCCCTCTGGATGGATGTGACCATAACCCCATCTAGACCACACGGCACGAATAGGTCGAACAAGCCAAGGTCATTGGAGATGTTTAGCGCCATCCCGTGCATGGTAAGACCGTGCCTGACCCGCACGCCGATAAAGGCGATCTTGCGATCACCTATCCAGACCCCAGGCAGGCCACTACGTGCCTGTGCAGGGAGGCCAAGCTGCTGTAATAGTCTGATGCCTATCGCCTCCAGTTGCCTTATGTACTGGCTGACACCTATGCCCCTTGCCCTCAGGTCAATGATCGGATAGAAGACCAGTTGGCCAGGGCTATGTGCGGTCACACCGCCGCCCCTATCCGTCTGTACCAACTCTATACCCCTGGCCTTGAGGTCCTCCGGGCTGACCATCAATCTGTTTGCAGGTCCCTTGGCACCCAATGTCACCACAGGCGGGTGTTCGCAGATCAAGACGGTGTCTGGACGCAGGCCAGCGACCCTTTCCTGATGCAGCCGCAACTGCAGGCTAGCTGCATCTGCAAACGGCACCATGCCTATATCCAAGATACACAATTGGCTAGGATTGGTATTCGAGCCCATATCCTGTATTCTAAAGCCCTTATAGCGTATCTTATAATGGTACGCGATGGACCAGGCAAATCTATTGATACGTGCATATTATGAGGCCCTTTATGACATCCTGGCGGCCAACATGGAACTGTTGGTCCGGCGGGTGGGCCGTATCCTGAATCTGGTCCTGGGGGATAAGGATATAGGGCCCGAACGGATGCAGGGCTACCTGGATGCGTGCCTGGCCTTTGTGGAGGAGAGGTTGGAGTCTTATAACCCTATAGGCATCCAATACCTATTCGACTGGGCACACAGCCCTCAGGTCAGTGCCATCGGCCAGCAACTGGACTGGTTCGACTCTAGGGAGGAACTCGACCAGCTCTATGCCTCTGCCCAACGGCTCGCAGAGCCAGGCATGACAGATGACCAGCTCCGCGAGACTGCCCTGCAACTAGTGAGGGAACACGGGGCATTCCCTGATAGGAGCATCATCAATGCCTACCATGACGCCCCAGCACCCAACAAACTACCTGACTATGTGGTTGCAATGGCCATAGAATCGGTGTTGAAGGAAATCGAGGTATGAACATATTTGGACAGATCTGCCCCGCCAGCGATGGAGTCTTGCATTACATGAGGTTTAGGTACCAAGGCCAGATCTCCTATGGCATAGGACAGGACCAGCAGGTCTATAGACTGCAAGGTGGGCTTTTTGAAAACCCAAGGCCTGTATCAGGGCCCATAGACATAGAGGATGTGGAGATCCTCTGCCCGTGTGAACCCACGAAGATCCTGGCAGTGGGCCTCAACTATGCCAACCACATGCCTGACAGGCCCAGGCCTGTCAACCCAGAGCTGTTCTTCATGCCTGTCTCCGCCTTGCTTGCCCCTGGCGGCACGATCATGATACCACCTGGCACGTCGCAGTGCGAGGCAGAGGGTGAGATGGTGGTGGTTGTAGGAAAGAAGGCCAAGGGTGTGCCTGTTGAGAAGGCAGGTCAGTACATATTTGGTGTCACCTGTGGCAACGACGTCAGTGCCAGGGACTGGCAGCGAAAGGACCTGCAGTGGTGGAGGGCAAAGGGATGCGATACATTTGCCCCATTCGGACCTGTCATAGCCACAGGCCTCTGCTATGATGACCTTCTGCTCACCACCCGCATCAATGGCCATATCTGCCAGCAACAGAGGACCTCAGAGATGTTGTTCAACGCCTGTCAGATCCTCAGCTTTGCCAGCCAGTTTGTCACACTGATGCCAGGGGATATCATATTTACAGGGACCCCCGGCGAGACCTACAGGATAATCCCTGGCGATGTGGTTGAGGTGGAGTTGGAAGGGGTAGGCGTATTGAGGAATATCGTGGCTTGATCCTCACGGCACGGACGATACATGCAGGTAGGTCCTGTAACCACCGCAGAGGTTGTAACAGTCAAACCCCTTCTGCGAGAGGATCCTGCAGGCAAGGTATCCACGCATGCCTACCTGGCAGAAGACCGTGATCTGGCGGTCCTTGGGAAGTTCTGACAGCCTATCTCGCAATTGCTGCAATGGGATGTTAACCGCCCCAGGGATGGTACCCCTGGCAAACTCACCGGCCGTACGGACATCTAGCAAGAAGCCCTTGTGCGAACCTGCAACGATGTCCGTTGCATGGCAAATCTTTACCTGTCCTGTCAATATATTGGCAGCCACGAACCCAGCATAGTTGACCGGGTCCTTTGCTGAGCCATACGGTGGCGCGTATGCCAACTCCATGTCCTCAAGGTCGTATACGGACAGCCCTGCCCTGATGGCAACAGAAAGCACATCGATCCTCTTGTCAATGCCATCATACCCTACACACTGTGCGCCAAGGATCCTGCCGTTGTCGGTCCTGAAGATCAGCTTCATATCCATCTGTGTGGCACCAGGATAGTACGTAGCATGGCTGAATGGATGGATGTAGATCTTCTCATATGGAATGGAGGTCCCAACAAGGGCCTTTTCATTTAGCCCAGTGACGCCAACGGCCATATCGAAGACCTTGCATATGGCAGTGCCTTGGGTGCCCTTGTAGGCAAGATGGCCACCTAGGGCGTTGACAGCCGCTATCCTACCCTGTCTATTGGCAGGACCTGCCATGGGTATGCATGTTGGGACACCGCTGACATATTGGCGGACCTCAATCGCATCGCCTATGGCAAAGATATCTGGGTCTGAGGTCCTTAGGGTCTGGTCTACCACGATCCCACCCCTTGGCCCGATCTGCAGCCCTGCCTGCCTTGCAAGCTCCACATCGGGCCTGACACCTGCAGCAACGATCACCATCTCGCAGTCGACCCGCTCGCCACCCTCAAGTTTCACCTGAAGTCGATCTCCAGCCTGTTCAACCGCCAAGACCTTGCTGCAAAGCCGCAGGTCCACTGCCTTGCCCTTCAGATGCTCATGGAGCGGTGCAGCCATCTCCGGATCTAGCGGTGCCATGACCTGCCGATCCATCTCCACAATGCTCACATGTATCCCACGCATCGCAAGGGCCTCTGCCATCTCCAGGCCGATATATCCCCCGCCTATCACCACCGCTGACCTGACATGGCCGGTGTCTACCGCATCCTTTATCGCATCCATGTCCTGCATGGTACGCAGGGTAAAGACCATCCTGTGATCCATACCTGGTATCGGAGGCCTTACTGGCACCGCCCCTGGACTGAGGATCAGCACGTCATAGGCCTGCTGGTACTGCCTGCCAGTTGACAACTCGTGGACCAAGACCTTCTTTGCCTGTCTATCGATGCCTATGACCCTGCGTTCTGTCCTGACATCCAGGGCAAACCATTGTCTTAGCGACTGTGGGTTGTGAACGATCAGCCTCTCCCTGGACTTGATGGCACCTCCTATATGGTAGGCCAGCCCGCAGTTCGCAAAGGAGACGTCCTTGCCCTGCTCAAATACGATGATCTGTGCATCCTCACTGATCCTTCTGGCCTTTGCTGCTGCAGAGGCACCACCTGCCACCCCACCTACTATCACCAGACGTATCGGTCCTGCCATGAATCCACCTTTCCTTAAGAACAATCAGTTTGGATTATGGACGATCACTATTGCCCTTGCAAGACCTGAGGATATAAAAGGTAAGTATGGACAAGGAACAATCCAATGCAACGATGGCAGTGTTTCTGGATCTGGAGAACATAGCACTCGGCACACAGCAGGCCAACTATCCCAGGTTCGACATACAGAAGGTCATAGAAAGGCTCCTGCTGAAAGGCCACATAGTGGTCAAGAAGGCCTACTGTGACTTCGAGAGGTTCAAGGAGTTCAAGAAGGATCTGCATGAGGCAGCATTTGAGCTGATAGAGATACCACATATCCGCCAATCCGGCAAGAACTCTGCCGACATACGCATGGTGGTGGATGCACTGGATCTGTGCTACACAAAGGGACACGTCGATACATTCGTGATCATCAGCGGTGACTCCGATTTCTCACCCTTGGTCAGCAAGCTCAGAGAGAATGCCAAGAGGGTGATAGGCGTTGGGGTCAAGGACTCCACCTCAGACCTTTTTGTCAATAACTGCGATGAGTTCCTTTATTATGATGACCTGGTCAGGGCCGAGGCGGCCAAGGTCAAACAAAGGGCCGCTGCTGCGGCTGCAAGGCCAAGCAAGGGTCCAGAAAAGGGGCCAACGGTCGAAAAGGCACTCAGGCAGGTAGTGGAGACATTGGATGCACTCGCAGAAGAACGGGATGAAGATGAAAAGATCTGGGGATCCATGATAAAGCAGGCCATAAAACGGCGGAACCCAGGTTTCAATGAGAGGGCGTATGGATTCAGGTCATTTAGTGAGCTGCTGCAGGAGGCGGAACGCAGGGGCCTGTTGCGCTTGGACTATGACGAGAAATCCGGCGGCTATACGGTAAAGCCAGCGACATAGATCGGTATCGCTATCTCTATCTAGTCCAACGCCACATGTCGGTCGTCATGTCGCGCCAGAAGATCCACTCTACGTGCCAATCTAGCCAAGGCCCATTGCATCCAGACCTCCTATGCCCGGTCCTGGCGACCCTGCGGCCATACGTGATGTCAGTGCTATCTGACGTAGGCATGTGACCAGGGTTCCAGACGTCGCAGCGGTTTATCCGTCATCCGTTGCAGACCTTATGATGGACCCCCATCCTCGTTGTCAACAAGATACAGGGTTTGGCTGGGCCTGGTACATGTGCTGAGCCTAGTATGAGCGGTGATCTCGCTGCCTACAGAATCAGTTCTATCCCTAAAATTCCAACCATTAACGACATAACAGACCGTCTGCTCCTTATTTGGGTAGGCCGGACACCGGTAGATCTTTACCGTACGGTAGTCGTTCCCCACAGGCTTCTGAGATAGATAGCCCATGAACAACATATACCATGCCTTGTTGCCAGCGGCACCCCTGGGCAGATACAGATCCCAGGCATCTGCATAAAGGTATGCGCCAAAGCCGATCTGTCTGAGATTGCTCCTGCAGACTGCGTCATAGCCCTGGGCCCTGGCCTTATGCAGCACAGGCATCAGGATGCCCATCAATAGCGCGATAATGGCTATAACCACCAACAGCTCGATAAGGGTAAAGCCCCTGATCCTTTGCATCACTAGCTACCTCACTTTGCATCTGGACCGCCTGGCGATCCTCCCCAATAATAACTAGGCCGCCACGAGGATTTCTCCCCGAGCCTCTCAGGTCTTGCCGACATAGGGTCGACAAGTACCAGCGAATGCCCTACACCATCTGCCTGTTTGTACCAATCGTCATAGGCAAACGACACGACCGTGCCGAGATACAGATCCTTGACCTCTATGCGTTCGCCACCATTGCTGAGCTTTCCTGTGTACCTGCCGGCGATCCTCGCATTGAGGTTCTGACCATACCTGCACTCGAATGCCCAAGGATTCGATACGACTAAGACATACTCGCCCGGGCCAAGATACCTGATAGAGCCCTTAGCAAGATCGAACTCTACTGCCCCTGTTAACTTGATAGAAGCCAGGTCGATGACCTCAGTTCCATTATTAAAAAACTCCAAGAACTCAAAATCATCCTCATCCCAGCCGTCAGGCTGTATCGAAAGGGCTGGATGATACATGATCTCACTTATGATAAGCGATGGAGCTGGCCTATCACCAATTGCCTGTCCGGCGATAAAATGCACCGGATCCGACCAATGAGACCACCTGCCTGTAGAATCCTGGAATCGGCAACGCACCCTGTAGGCATGGCCAGGCTCCAGTAGGCCTGTTGGGATCCTGATCTGGGACTCAAACTGCGTCAGAGAGCCGCTGTTCCATAGCTCCTCTATCTCATATCTCTTTGGTGCAGTTGGATCATATGCAGGGGCAGCAGGATCGGTCACCTCTGCTATCCTCCACTGCATTGCAGCAAAATCACCTATGTATACGCAGTAGGGACTGGTCTCGAAGACAAGGTGGTCTATCGGATAACCAGCAGGGCCAACATACCTGACCGAGGGTGTATCTGGTATTACCGCATCGAGCTCGATCTCCTCCAGGCTCGGCCCATTTGGCGGGTCATTCCACCAATTCCTCTTGTGACTGTACACATAACTGACATAGTCCTTCATCTTCTGGGCCATGCCCCTGAAATCCTTCGTGCTTGCTGCCTGATAGAACCTGCCTTGGCCTGCCTTACTTGGGTTTACGTAAGAGGAGGCCAATATTGGGTTGTAGTCCCACATGGCCCGGTCGGCATCTACCATGGAAGGGCCAGGATTGGGTGTATCAACCAAGGCCACGTACTCATCTATCAACTGCCCTACCTGCTCGGCGTTGTAAAGCAGGTCCATGATCTCGCGGAGCCTTGCCTGATATTCGATATAAAAAGGCTGCCTCGGTTTTCCGTAGTTCTTGTCCGAATAGAGGACCCTGGCCTTGAAAGGTTCATTTCCATTGCCATACATCGTCTCTGCCCATGTCAGGTCCAGATCCCAAGGGAATATCGACCACCTTCCAGTCTGAGGGTTATGGTAGAAGAAATAATTCTTACCATATCCAATATCCCCATTATGGATCGCTTCAGTAATGGCCCTGAACGCATAGTAGCCCTGGAGGTCGAGATTGTTCCGCCACCACTGCTCTGTAGGGTTAGAGCTATAGCCACTCATGAATGCATTCAGGTCACTC
>JARYLO010000115.1 GCA_029907605.1 Sedimentisphaerales bacterium | reverse complement strand
GCTCACCGCTTGCCCTAATGATCTGCCTGTACTGATCCCAGATCACAGGCCTTGTCTTGTCACCTGGCACAACGGCCATCAGGGCAACGGGCCTTTGCACGTACTGATCCAGTGGAAACAACGACAGGACAGCCTCCAGCAACACCGGTATGCCGTGCCCATCGCAACGCAATAGCCGCCTTGCACAGCTCGATGCAGGGAAGTTGCCATCAGCCAATACGATCTCATCACCATGGCCCATCTCCATGAGGACCTTTAGTAGATCAGGGGATAGGATAGGAGGTATCTTCTTGAGCATGCCCACATCCTTTCAGCATCCAAGGCAATGGAACCATTATCCTTATGCCCTCACCCAAATCAAGGGACCAGGATGTTGACTCTGGCAGGACTGGTGGCATATTCTTGCTGCACAATGGCCCATTTAGACGGCCTTAGTTAGTGAAAGGGCAAAGGATGGACAATCCTCATGGCAAGCACCAAGGCCTTGAGCAGTCAAGACCCGCACTTGTACCACGCCAGATACTGTGGCCCTTCATACTGCTGACCAGCCTGTTTGCCTGGTGGGGTCTGGCCAACAACATGACCGATACCCTGCTAGCGGCCTTTAAGCGGATCATGAGCATGAGCGATGCGCAGACCGCGTATATACAGGTTGTCTGCTACGGGCTGGGATATGGGCTTCTGGCCATACCTGCGGCGATCTACATAAAGCGATTCTCCTATAAGTCCGGTGTGTTATTGGGCCTGGGCCTATACGCAGCAGGGTGCATCCTGTTCTATCCAGCAAAGCTGACCGCCAACTACTATGTCTTTCTGGGGGCAATCTGGGTCCTATTCGGCGGGCTATCCATACTGGAGACAGCGGCCAATCCGTATATCCTGGCCATGGGCCCTGACCAGACCGCCACGCGGAGGTTGAACCTTGCCCAGTCATTCAATCCTATAGGTTCCATAACAGGCGTTATCATAA
Organism: Sedimentisphaerales bacterium; assembly: GCA_029907605.1. Classification (GTDB taxonomy): domain Bacteria; phylum Planctomycetota; class Phycisphaerae; order Sedimentisphaerales; family Anaerobacaceae; genus DTPU01. The sequence continues at coordinate 7,427 of JARYLO010000115.1, read as the reverse complement.
GCAAGCTGTTCATCCTATCCCATCTTAGCCACCTGGGCCCAGAGGCCCGCAAGGCCATGGACCCAGCACAACTTGCAGCATTGCAGGCAAAGGAACTCAACGCAGTAACCATGACATATGTCTCAGTAGGCCTCATACTGATCATCACCTGGATCCTGATAGCAACCAACAAGAATATGCCAAGGGCCATGGACACCACAGGACCGCTAGAAATCTTGCCCACCTTCAAGAGACTGATCCGCAACAGGCACTATGTCTGGGGGGTCATAGCCCAGTTCTTCTATGTAGGGGCCCAGATAGGGGTCTGGTCATTCACCATAAGGTACGTGATGCAGGAGATGAACATGGAGGCCAAGGTGGTGCCAGGCGGCAAGACCGCAGAAGACATGGCCGCCACGTACTATATGGCCGCCTTGATACTGTTTACGATAAGCCGGTTTGTCTGTACCTGGATGATGAGGTATATGACCCCAGCCAACCTACTGACACTGCTGTCATCCATAGCCATAGTCTTGTGCCTGGCGGTGATATACATACGTGGACGGGTTGGTGCCTATGCACTGGTTGGGATATCTGGGTGCATGTCACTGATGTTCCCAACCATATTTGGACTTGCGTGCAGGGGTCTTGGCAAGGATACAAAGTTGGGAGGCGCAGGGTTGATCATGGCCATAATGGGTGCCGCATTTGTGACGCAGATCCAGGGTTATCTCTCGGACGCCACTAGGGATATCTGCCTGTCTTACTGGGTACCCCTGATCTGCTTTGTCATGATCACCTATTATGGGGCAGTGGCCTGTCGCAAGGATATACCAGCGACTAGTCAATAGCCCAGCCTAAGTACGGCCGGCCCTGAGCAACTTTGCCTGGTTCTCGCCGCCATTGAGCAGGTAAAGCAGCGGTATCGGCCTGTCTATGCCCTCAATCCAGGCAGGTCGTTGCGACCAAGGGGCCACTGAGATCACATTGGCCAGGTCCATCCAGTATTGGAGCCTAGCCGGTTCCAGGCCCCAGATGGCATGGAAGTGATTGGCAGGGGCATACTGCTTGTATTCGGCCATGGTCGCATACTTTGGCACTATCCAGGTATGGGGCCAGGTGAAATTGGATGTATGTGCCACTGCATCCGCCAGTGCCTCAGGCAGGTCCACAGTACAGGCCTCATCCCAGACCAGGCTGAACAGCCCAGAAAGCTGGCTATATGCAAGTCTTGCGGCAATACAGTCTATCCCACCTGGGGTGATGAAGGTCACGCTATTGCCACCACCTGGGAAATAATATAGCTCCGCACCTGGCATGGAGACATTGGCCATGATCTTCTCTACTGAATCACCAGGCCTGCCAGCCCAGTTGAAGCTCGCAGAGCCGCTGTTGTCGCCATCTATGATCCCACGCCTGGCCCATAGCTCATCGCCTGTGAACTCTATACCGAGCCTCTTGGCCAGGCCCTGTATCTCCCAGGGCTCCCAAACCTTCCTGAAGTCCATAAACAGAGGAGGGTTCCCACCAGATAGCCAGCAGGTAAACAACATGGTCAAAAGGCCCTGGACGTCCGCCTCTGTGGCAAACGGCACAGGAGGCTTTTGACCATTATGGTCAAAGGTGCTGTTGAAAAGGCTCTCCATCACATCTGCAATGGGTAAAGGGATGCCCCTCAGGTCACTACCCCACTCCAATTGGTTCATGAACCCACCGCCAACTGCATTCAATTCCGCCAGCAGATCCCTGACGATCAGATACAAGGCTAATGACTGGTCAAACTTCTTATTGCCATCCTCTTGGCTCAGGTCCAGTCTTTTGCCCACCAGTCTTCTTATCCAAGCACGCAATCGTCTAAGCTCCTGCTTGTCGTATGCGCCCTTGTTGAGCATGTCCGCCAGGAGCTTCATGTCTAACCTGGTGATCTCCAACCCAAATACCTTCCTAGTAGGGATGATGTGGGCAATCGCGGTCTCCATGCCCATAGAATCATGGCCGAATACCACTACCCTCCTGCCCTTTAGGCCCACATATGTCATGGCTGCATAGCACCAATCCACAAGGGCCTTGATGGTCTTGTCGGTCGGCCTAGGCCTAGGGCCTGTGTCAGGCCAGGTACCTACATTCAGGTGTGCTAGCCTTCCAGACTGCGCAAGTGCGCCATTTACTGCATGGGCGAATACAACCCCTGGCTTTGGCCCACTGTTACCACAGGTAATGTTTACCGGCGTATCTTGCGGAAAATGCGCAAGCAGACTCATCAGGGTTAGTTGCGGAAAGGCCCATGTGTCTGGGGTGCATATGATCGCACTGACACCTGCATCAATAAACATCCTTGCAACCGCATCGGCCTGCCTCTCCCCATCTATCAACAGGTCCGTCCAGACCACCTCTGCCGGCGTACCATCTGGATAACGGACCTGCTCAGCCACTAGGTCTGCAACGATACCTACAATATTGGCCGCCCTCCTGCGTGACTCGGCATCTATCCGCGGGTCCCCTGTGCCGCAGACCCCGAATCTGACCCTTCTTGCCCCAGGATACTGACCTGTCAATCGCTTGGCCTTTGCCATAAGAACCTCCTTACGCTATCCTTTTGTAAATATCCAGGCAACAGCAGGATTATATGGGCGATCAACCGATATGTCATGGGTTTGTACGGCTGGTCGGAATAAAGTCAAGAATTGACATCCTATTGTCAATTACGTCTATTGGTGCTAGTAGCTTTTTGGCATATCATAGGTCCAGGTCGCAGTAGGTTCATTATGGTCCAAGATGCAAAAAGGAGCCACATGGAGACCAAACGCATGGTTGAGAAGGATCCCCCGCTGGCAAAGGACGACCTGATCCTGATTACCGGTGCTGGGGGTTTTATCGCAGGCAACCTGGTCAAGTATTTCCGGGATAAGGGGTTCACTAGGATAAGGGCCGTAGACAAGAAACCCCTCTATGACTGGTACATCAGGGTCCCAGGGGTCGAGAATCTTTGCCTTGACCTTAGTATCGAAGAGAACTGCCGCAGGGCATGTGAGGGGGCCGTAGAGGTGTACAACCTGGCTGCGGACATGGGAGGCATGGGATTTATCGAGAGGTATAGGGTCGAGTGCCTGCGTTCTATACTCATCAACACCCACATGATGGAGTCTGCCTATAGGGCCGGTGCAAGGCGGTACTTCTTTTCATCCTCGGCCTGTGCCTACAATGTCCTCTTGCAGCAAGACCCCAATGTAAGGGCCTTGAAGGAGTCCGATGCATACCCTGCCATGGCGGAGAGGGGCTATGGCTGGGAAAAACTCATCAGCGAGCAGTTCTGTCAGGAATACTGGGCCGAGCGTGGACTGAAGACCTTTATTGCAAGGTTCCACAATGTGTATGGCCCATATGGCACATGGGACGGCGGCCGCGAGAAGGCACCTGCGGCCATCTGTAGGAAGGTCATAGAGGCCATAGACAAGAATAACCTGAGGATCACCATCTGGGGCGATGGGACACAAACCCGCAGCTTCATGTTCATCGACGACTGCCTCAAGGGCATAGACATGATCATGCACTGCGACGAACTGATCGCAACGCCGATCAATCTTGGCTCCAGCGAACTAGTCTCGATCAACGAGCTGGTCTCAAAGGTCGAGGCCATCGCTGGTGTCAAGCTCAAGAGGGAGTATGACCTCAATGCCCCCAGGGGCGTTGCCGGCAGGAATAGTGACAACACCTTCATCAAAAAGGTCCTGAATTGGGAGCCAAGCACACCTCTCGATCAAGGGCTACGGATCACCTACAATTGGATAAAGGAGCAGTATTACGCCAGGAAGCGAGGCAGACGGGTAGTAGAATGAGTAACACCATAGAGAAGGTCATCGGTGCAATACCCTATCGCCTGGCCCTTGCAGGCGGCTGGATAGACCAGCCGTTTGTCTCCATGCACAACCCTACGCCGCCTGGGTCCATGGTGGTGGTAGGGATCGAACCCCAGTTTAGGTTCATGGAGCGAAGTGGGATAGCCACAGGCACCCGCGATATAGCCATGCGTATCTGGAAGGGGAGGCTACCCAGCAGGGATCCCAAAGAACTAGTAAAGCAGCTCTATAGGGCCGAGAACCGCAATAAGCCTGAGCCCTCAGGTTCGCAGGATATGATAGGCCTGATCTACCCTGGCATAAACAGGCTCGATTATGACTATGCCCACGAAGGTGGGATCTTTCCGGTGCACATCGAGACCATCCTGGATCGCCGGATCATATCTTGGTTGGAACGGGTCCTGTACCTGTTGCCAGTTGCACCAAGACCTGATGGCTATAACCCGTTGGGTGTAAAGAATCTAAGACCCAACTGGATTGCCAGACTGGGTCGCAGTGGACAGGCCTGCTTTGATGCGATCAGGAGGCGGGATCTGGAAGGCCTGGGCTGGTCCATGAATGAATGTATGCGGTGCTGGCAGGCCATCCTCCCTCATACGGTGCGCCACCCTACCATCAAACTGGACCTGCTCAAGCTGTTGGCCTACTATCAATCCCAGTACCCAGGTGCCATGTATTCTGGATGTGGTGGTGGATACCTTATCGTGCCATCAGATAGACCGGTGCCTGGGGCATTCAAGATCGCCATCCGCCGTTCCTGATGGCTCGTGTAATAGTCACAGGACCTTTCGATCAGCTTGATTGCCGGCAGGTCCGATTCCTGCAAGAGGCCAGTAAGCTCGGCGAGGTAGTAGCCCTTGTTTGGTCTGATACGCTGGCTGCCCAGATCACATCCAGGCCATGCAAGTTCCCTCAACAAGAACGCCTCTATGTCTTGGAACGGATCAGGTACGTAAAGGAGGTAGTGCTTGTAGAAGACCTCGATCAGCCACATGCCCTTCCAGGTTTGAGAGACCTAAAGGCCCAGATATGGGCCATAGAGGCATCGCAGGACCACCCCCTAAAGCGGAGATTCTGCCAGGACAATGGCCTTGAATTGGCCTTGATCAGCGATGATCAACTCTCAGGGCTCCCTCTACCTCCAGTCAGTCCCCCATCAGGCCGGCAGAAGGTGGTGGTAACAGGTTGCTTTGACTGGCTCCACAGTGGGCACATCAGGTTCTTCGAGCAGGCAAGCGACTATGGAGACCTTTACGTGGTAGTAGGTAGTGATGCAAACGTCAGGCAACTAAAGGGACCTGGCCATCCACTCTTCTCGCAAAAGCCAAGACAATACATGGTCAGCGCTGTCAGATTCGTCAAGCAGGCCCTTATATCTACAGGCTCAGGCTGGCTGGATGCTGATCCACAGATACGCCAGATCAGGCCTGACATATACATCGTCAACGAGGACGGCGATAAGGGTGGCAAACGCCAATACTGTGAGGAGATGGGGATAAGATACATAGTGCTTAACAGGACGCCAGCGCCAGGCCTACCGCGCAGGACCAGCACCGAACTGCGCGGTTTCTAGCCCATGACACAGGAAGGCAGATCCACAAGGCCCCCTTTTATCTCCAAACAGGTTATAGAGGGCCAGTACTACTTCCTCGATCTTACCCCTCCCCCTGACGCTCCCATGGTCGTCACCTGTGGTGGTCGGGAGGATTGCACCACCGACTATCTGATCGACAGACCAGGGTTCCAGTTCTACAGTATCGAATGCGTAGCAAGTGGCCAGGGACAATTGACCCTGGCAGGTCGATCATTCAGGATCGGCGCTGGCTCTGTATTCTCTTACGGTCCAGACATCCCGCACCAGATCCGCAATACCTCCAGGCCTGGGATGATCAAATACTTTGTGAATTTCGTCGGAGGTAAGGCTGTGGAGTTATTGCGCGCAAGTCCTCTGTCCGGGCTCGAGCCTGTGCAGCTAGCCGACCCATTTGGTGTCATAGAGATATTCGAGCAGCTCCAGTATAGTGGCACCATGCTAACGGACTTTACCCAGAGGATATGTTGCCTACTGCTGGAGCTGCTGTTGCTGAGGATCAGCGAACAGAGTATCACCCCCCGACAGGCCACGTCCAGGGCCTGGAAGAGCTATAGACAGTGTAGGCAGTATATCGAATCACGTTTCCTTACCATCCGCTCAGCACAAGAGGCAGCAGAGCACTGCAACATCGCCCCCGAATACATGTGCAGGCTCTTTCGGCGATTTGCACGGCAGACACCCTACCAGATGCTCCTGAGGCTCAAGATGGGCAGGGCCGCAGAGCTATTACTACATTCGGATATGTTGATCAAGCAGGTGGCAGATGCAGTAGGATTTGCTGACCCCTACCACTTCTCCAAGATATTCAAGAAGGTCCACGGCGTTTCGCCGCGGACCTTCTTGATTCGCATCAGTAGGCAACGCAGGCCCCGAAAGGGCCTAAGCTGACGCTACTTGACGGTCAGCCAGATCTCGTCTACATAGACCTTGCCGATACCTGTAGCCTTAGGCGCATTGCGATTGCCTATCCCAACCGTGAGGGCCTTTACACTGCCTATGTTGACACCACCTGAGGTAAACTCAGCAAGCGGTATGTCCCATTGCTCCCACGTACCGGAGGCTATTACATACGGATCCGGATTGACCACCCGCTGCTTATTGCCGGTAGTGTCTTCCACCTCCACATACAGATAGTCAGGTGTGTTGCCAGTAGGCTGGATCGCACCTATATCTGCACTGGCCCAACTGCCACTAACGCTACCTGATGTGGCTATGCTGCTGAACCTGGCAGCGGTAGGCACATTGGCATTGTGGCTGCACAAAGCCAGGCCAATATACACATTGGTGCCCATCTGTATGTCAGCGCTAGACAGACTGGCGGCCGAACCTACAGGCGTCCAATTCACACCGTCTGCAGAACATTCGCCAATGAATGTGTTCCCATTCCTGGTGATCCTGACCCAGTATGGGGCAGTCACACCCTGCAGGTCGGTGTTGAAGCTAGTACCTCCTGTCTGAAGCCGCCTCTGGAACGAGACCCCCTGCCTGGGTGTCACCACGACCATTGCATGCGTGGATCCGCTATCCAAGGTCTCGCGGATCATCACGCCTGCCTTTGCCCACTGGTGGCTGTCAACTACGTAGTCGACCCTGGCTACTATAGAACCATTGCCGGCCAATTGTTTGTATACGAATCTGAACTGGTCAGAGTTGTCCCAGATGTCGGTACCCTGTGCGTTCATCAGGATCACACCGGGTGCCAGCTCAGCAAAACCTACCGCATCCCCGCGTACGTGCAAGGTCAGGGTATTGAGGCCGCCACCAGACCAAGAGGTACTGGGACTCCATGTCCGCTTGGTCTCTGAGTAATAAGGCGACTTGGTGTTGTCATAAGTAAGCGGCATGGATTGGCGGCCGCTGTGTACGATGGACCTCTCTGCAAACGGCGCGGCATCGTTTCCTACAACAGAGCCGGTGCCGTTGCCAGCAGCAGCTGGAACATTGCATGCAGCTGAGCCGCTGTGGCCTAGGCCGTCTAGCCAGGCAAAGAATATCTT
>JARYLO010000114.1 GCA_029907605.1 Sedimentisphaerales bacterium | reverse complement strand
GCAAAGGTCCACTGCTTGCTACACGGCGGTGACGCTCTGCCCTACTGTAGAGACACAATGCCCTGCCAGCATCACCAAGTGCCCACTTGCCAAGACACAATGCCCACCTACACAGACAGAATGTCTGGTGGCAGAGACGGTCTGCCCATCGGTCTCTACAAAATGTCCACCGGTCGAGACGGCCTGTCCTATGGTCTATACGCAATGCGCTCAGGCAACAGACCTGACAAGGTGTCCGCAGGCCCCCACGCAATGCTTCGCCAGTGCCACGGTCTGTCCTGCAGTCCAGACTGAATGCCCGCAGGTCGAGACCCTCTGCCCACCCTTGATTACAGGGTGTCCTTCGGTGCCTACGCAATGCCCGCCAACACCTACAGAATGTCTGGTGGCAGACACCCTCTGTCCAGCAGTAAAGACCGAATGTCCATTCTTGGACACGGAATGCCCTGTAGCACCTACCAGGTGTCCGCCTGTACAGACCTACTGCCCCCCGCTGAAGACCGAATGCGTGGTGGCCGATACCTATTGTCCTGCGACTAACACTGCATGCCCACCAGTGCCTACGACCTGCCCACCAGTCCTGACCCAGTGCGAAGCCACACCAACCCAGTGCCTGGTGGCAGAGACGATCTGTCCTGCAGTGCCCACCAAGTGTCCGCCGGTGGATACGCAGTGCCCAGAGGCCCCCACAAAGTGCCCGCCGATCAAGACCCAATGCCCTCCCAGCCCAACGGAATGCTATAATGCCGATACGGTCTGCACAGCAGCCCAGACCAGGTGCCCACCTGTAGAGACCACATGTCCACAGGTCCAGACACAGTGTCCTTCTATCCAGACCCAATGCCCACCTGCTGCAACCGCATGTGCCACCAGGCAGACATATTGCCCTGCGGTCCAGACCAGGTGTCCAGCAGTTGACACCAGTTGCCCGGCCGTGGCCACTAGGTGCCCGCCTTCAAACACACAATGCCCACTAGTAGCCACTGAATGCAAGGCCACACAGACCACATGCCCTCCTGCAGAGACCGCCTGTCCAGCGGTCGATACCAGTTGTCCTCTGGCCCAGACTAGGTGTCCTGCAATAAAGACCCACTGTCCTGCTGTGGCCACTGAATGCACTAAGGGCCAGACCATATGCCCTGCGGTCCAGACATCTTGCCCAGCTTCATCGACCAGTTGCCCGATGGCAGTCACCAACTGCCCTGCTGTGAAGACTAGCTGTCTTACGGCGGATACGGTCTGCCCGTTGATCAGCACCAGGTGCCCGACCACCCAGACTAGCTGTCCGCCTGTCCAGACCGAATGCCCACCTGAGTCGACAAGATGCCCGCCGCTTGCCACCGAGTGCCTGGTGGCAGAGACGATCTGCCCTGCAGTCCAGACCAGGTGCCCGGCCGTAAAGACCTCGTGCCCGATCCTACAGACACGTTGTCCAGCAAGCCAGACCACATGCCCGCCATCAGAGACATCCTGTCAGCAGACACAGACCGCCTGTCCTGTGGTACAGACAAGCTGTCCACCTGCCCAGACATGCTGCCCAGCCATAAGCACCAAGTGCCCGATCGGTCAGACACAGTGTCCCCCTAGTGCCACCAGGTGCCCACCTGCCCCTACCGAATGCCAGCCAGGCATAAAGACACAATGCCCAGTGGAGACGTTCTGTCCTCCAATACCAACGCAGTGTCCTGAGCTGAGGACCGAATGTCCACCACAGGTATACACCCAGTGTCCTCCAAGTACTACCAAGTGCCCGCCAATAGAGACACGATGCCCACCTACCGAGAGTAAATGTGTACCGTGTCTGGTTACCTGGTTTGGGTGCCCTACTGGTAATCCAGGCCAGCTCCTAGGCACGATGAGTCTGGCCACTACCTGCCCTCCAGTTGACGCGCCTTGTCCTACAGCGATCGGGACATAAGATAACAAGGAATGGCAGGACCAGAGGGTAAGGATAGACCTGGGCAACCAGGCAGATCGCCTGTAGGGGCGGTCATCCTGGTGGTTGTTGCTGCCTGGCTTGTCGCAGGCTCTGCTGGGCTACTGGCCTACCCACTTAGGCGGATCTTGGCCATCGCATGCCTTCTTTCGTCTGCCTTGCTGGAATGGCCCTTGTCTGACCGCCATTGGAACAGGACCCTGCCTTCCATAATTGCAGGCCTTATCGCGTTGGGCCTGATCAGTAGCAGGATGGCGATCCTGAACCTGGTGGCGGTAGCGATAGCAGCATGGGCAATCGGCCAGCCCCTGACAGGCCAGGGGACCATCCCTTTGAGGGTCTCGAGCGTTGCAATTACTGGCCTGGCCCTGTACAGAGGCCTTGTGTGCTCAACACCATGGGCATGGCAGATGGCAGATCATCTGTCCAAGGCCCTTGCTGTGGGGGCAGCCATCTTCGCAGGCAGGGTAATGGACCTAGGCCCCACCTTTGCCGGCCTGGACATCCTGGTATTGACAGTCCTGTTCTGGCTTGGCCTGTTGGCCACGTACCGCAGCACTCGATTTACCACCGCCCTGTATGGCCTGCTTGGAATACTGGCCGGTCAGGTGATCTATCTGATCGTACTGGCGTATGTGCCAGACCTGTTGGATGCCATCAGGTCACCGAATGATCAGAACCCAGGCCTTTGGCTGGGCCTGTTGCGGAAGGCCATACCATGGAACATGCCCATCCTGGCCTGCCTAATACACCTGGCGATTATCTCCGCCATGATCCGCTGGCCACAATGGTCGATGCCAAGGGCAATTAGGCCAGGGACCCTGCGTATATTGGTCCTTATAGCAGTCACAGCACTGGTGCCACTAGTGGGATTTGCACAATTCACTGGTCCTACACTGTCTGGAAAGAAGATCGTCTTTTACGAGAAGGGCTTCCTCAACTGGCTCAAACCCAGGCATGGCCAATATGGAAGGCTATCAAGTGGGATGTATGGGATGCTGCCTGAGTTCATAAGGTCCTTGGGTGCAACTGCGGTGATCAGTCCAGACCTAGGTCCTGAGGATATAGCAGATGCGGATGCAGTAGTATTGATCTTCCCTGATGAGCCTTGGGGCCAGGGGCAGAAGGAAAGGATCTGGCAGTATGTACGCAACGGCGGTACCTTGCTGGTCCTTGGGGAACACACAACCGCAGATCCCAACGGCAATAATCGTTTCAATGAGATACTTGAACCGACTAGGATCAGGGTGGCATTCGATTCTGCTACATTTGCCGTAGGGGGATGGCTTCAGTCCTATGAGCCTATCATGCATCCAATCACCGCTGGGATCCCAGACGACAGGAATCAGTTCGGTGTGGTGATCGGTGCATCCTTGGAGGTCGGCTGGCCTGCAAGACCGATACTTATGGGCAAGTGGGGTTGGTCTGATCTCGGGGATATAGGTAGTACCAGGGCGATGATGGGCAATGACCGTTATGAGCCTGGTGAACGCCTCGGCGACCTGATCCTGGCAGCAGAGCAGCCCCTGGGCAAGGGAAGGGTGGTTGTCTTTGGGGACACCTCAGGCCTGACCAACGGGATACACCCTGGTTCTTATGTATTCACATCCAGGCTATTTGGCTACATAGCAGGCCACACCGCTCAGGCACATCCTGCCTGGCGACAGGTCTTGACTATAGCCCTGGCCATTCTTGCGATCGTAGGGCTGATCTGCCTGGGCACCAACCTGGCACCTGGGGCGGTGATCCTGGCGTTTGGTATTGCCTGGGGCCTATGTGTGCACGGTACTGCAAAGGCCTGGCAGGTCATCCCAAGTCATGGAAAACAGCCCCCCATACAGATCGCCTATGTAGACTCATCGCACCTTGAGGCATACAGCAATGAATCCTGGAGGCCTGACGGGATGGGCGGGCTGACCCTCACATTAATGCGGGATGACTACCTTGTGTTCGATCTTTACAAGGTCGATAGCAAGGTCCTGGATGGGGCAGATCTATTGGTAGTAGTTGCACCAGCCAGGCCTTACAAGGCCAGGGAGATAGAGGCCATCAAGCGATTCGTCCAACAAGGTGGATTGCTGATCGTCACGGTCGGGTACGATAGGGTAGGACCAAGCAGGTCATTGCTAAAGGCCTTCGGGTTCTACATAGGCGCAGATCCGAGTTATCAACAAGAGCCGCCGGCCCTAGGGCACTTCAAGTCTCCATACCTGCGGTCAGAGACCAACATGGCCTATGTAAGATTCCATGCAGCATGGCCCATCGGTTGCACAGACCCAAATGCCAGGGTGATCGCATATGGTGCAGAGGCCAGGCCTGTGATAATGCTCCGCAGGTTCGGTGCAGGCAAGGTGGCAGTAGTAGGAGATACAGGGTTTGCCATGTGCAAGAACCTCGAGAACGAGGATGGCTCGCCTTTTGAGGGCATGAGGGAGAATGCCGATTTCTGGAGGTGGTTTATAACCATATTGAGGGACCAGCCCATGTGGATACCAGATTCCCTACTACCAAAGACCACAGCCCAAGGAGGCCAGGCCCCATGATGCCTGCCTGGATAGGCCTTGTGCTATTGAGCGGTTCCTGGGTCTTCGGCCTTGGATACTTCCACAGGCCCAATCTGGCACTCTATTGCCTGATGATCATTGCAGGCACACCACTACTGATGCGACTGCCCATGTATCGGCCTACACCCAAGAGCAGTGCATTGACCCTGGCCATGGCCATAGCCGCATGGTTTCTAGTACCTTGGCCTTATAGACTGGCTGTACTACTCCTGATATTGGGTCTGATCTGGCACATCACCCCTATGGATAGGAGGACTTGGGTCCTCAGGTTGGCAGGTGCCTCCATAGTTGTAGGGTCGGTCCTGCTGGTCCAGGGCCTTGCCATGTGGGGCTATGAGTATGTTGCAGGCAGGTCCCACGATCTGCCTGTTCCCTTGCGATATCTACCACTTTTAATGGCCAGGCTGATAGGGATCGATGCGGCCCTGGATGGCACAGAGCTGGCCATGCACACGATGCGCCAGGTGCACAGGCTTGCGACAACCTGGGAGCTGCTGATCGACCCAGGTACATGGTGCTTTCTGGTAGGTACGTGGGCATTGGGCCTGGCGTTGCCGGACCTAAAGGCAAGGCTGCAGATCTGGGCAACAGGAACCATCGCCACCCTTTTATGGCTTCCCATCAGGACAGGCCTTATGGTAGGCCTGCTTATGCATGCGGCCCTACGTACGGGCTACGATGCGCCATTGGCCCTGATGTGGCCTTTCTGGAGCGGATGGGTCGGATTAGTGATGCTATCTGGCCCAGTAGCCCTTGCCTGGATGATACAGACCAAGATAGGTCGGATGGACAATAGCCAGCCAGATCAGGTTTCCTTGGCCTGTCCTTGGCCGGCCATCCTGGCCATAGTACTTGGGGTCTGTCTTCTCACGGTCAGCGGACTGTACGACCCGCCAGGTCCACGCAAACAGGGCAGGGTCCTTGTAGATGAGCACCGTTCACAATGGGAGAGGACCGACAGGCCTTTCGACACGGAATGGTACGGGCATGAATCCGGTTACAATTACGCCTGCATCTACGATTACTGCAGCAGGTTCTTCCAAATGGGCAGGCTGGAAGGGCCTATAGATAACAACGCCCTTTCGGACTGTGACGTCCTCATCATCAAGGTGCCCACCGCACGGTACGAGCCCAAAGAGATCGCGGCCATAAAGGAGTTTGTCAGGGCAGGCGGAGGGCTTATGCTGGTCGGTGAGCATACAAGCGTGTTCAACACGGGTGTATACCTAAACGACATTGCCAAGCAATTCGGTTTTGCCTTCAGATATGACTGCCTATTCGACATAGATAGGACCTACGAGCAACCCTATAGGCCTGCGTGGGTCAGACACCCGGTTGTGCAGGCCATACCAAGCCTGGATTTTGCGGTCTCCTGCTCTATTGCACCAGGGATCAGCCCAGGCCAGGCGGTCATAAGGTCAACAGGCCTCAAGAACCTCTCGGCAGACTACCACGCCAGTAACTTCTATCCCCAGGTCCAGGACCATCCGCACATGCGGTACGGGGCGTTCATCCAGCTTTGGGCACACAGGTATGGCAAGGGGAGGGTCCTTGCATTCACAGACTCGACCATATTCTCGAACTTTGCGACATTTGAGGAGGGCAAGCCCGAGTTGATGTTGGGGATGATCGAGTGGCTGAACCACAGAAATGGCATAGACCTGCGGCCTTGGCTGGCGATCGTGGGCCTGATGTCAGGGATCGTAGGCATGATCAAGGCTGCAGGAAGGACGTGGTACGTAACATTGCTAGTCGGGGCCACGGTTGGATGGGGCATTGGCGGATTGGCCGCTAAGACGCTGAACGATATCGCCATGGACCTGCCATCGCCCAAGCGGCCCTATACCCTCTTCGTCATAGACCGTACCATATGCAAGGGCCCGCTATCAAAGAGCGGATTCATTGCAGGGCCAAGAGACGGGTTCGGAATATTCGAACGGTGGATCTTGAGGCTGGGCTATTTTACTGCTAGGCGGAGCGGCAATCAGGCATTTACTGGGGATGTGCTTGTATTCTTCTACCCAACAGGTACTGCCAGCGATCATTTCAGGCAGCAGCTCCAGCAGTATGTGTATCGAGGTGGCAAGGTCCTGATCCTGGACTCGCCTGAAAACGCCGACTCTAAGGCAAACGGCCTACTGTATGGCTTTGGCATGTCTGTAGACAGGGCCCTCGCCGGCGGAGGGGTCCTCAGGACACCTGCCTCATGGCCTGCAGTGCAGGTCGAATCCGCATTCAGGGTCAATGGCGGCCAGCCCATCGTCTGGCTCAATGACCAGCCTGTAGCCGCTACCTGCCGATATGGGCGCGGGACCATGACCGTGATAGGGTTTGGCTCCAGATTCACGGATATGGTCATGGGCGTGACCGGCGACGTGATCCCAGACCAGCAGCTCAGGCAGGTCTTTGACCTGGAGTACGCAATCCTACGATACGTGGCCTCAGGACCTATGGGTTTTGATTCAATGTCGCCCTGACTGACGTATAATAGATATATGAGGCTACCAAGGCTCGACAGACCACAGAGATACACAGGCCTATATGTCCTGGACTTTGGCGACCATACGGCGGTCGGTTTTACTGCCGAGGAGGTGGCCCAGGTCCTGGAGAGCGAACGGTACAAGGATACAAAGGTCTACAAGATCCATAAGGCCTATCCAGATGGCCGTTTGGAACTGAAGGGGGTACCTGCGCAGACATTCCAGTTGGAGGCAGGGATCTTTTTCTATGCATCCTCTGAACAGCAGGCAAGGGATGACTTTAGGAGGCTCATAGACCTGGCCATAGCACATCAGCCACCGTGCAAGGCAAAGGTGCACTTGGCCAGGTATAGGGATGACCTGTTCGTCACGGCCCTGATCTACCCTGCCGAGTACGACGACGAGATCAGCGACTGGCTGCTGAGACATGATTACCGGACCGCCGGTGCTGCTGAGGGTGGCACTGGGGCGGTTCAGAGGTACTATGAACGGCGGCCTGTAGTACTTGACCGCCATCAGCTCTATGGTGAGCCTGCCATAGAGCCCCGGACAGGACAAGAGCTGTTGGCCAGCCTGCACCTGGCAGTGCAGCGGTGATGGGCCTACGCAAGCAAATCATCACCAGACTGGCAGCCAGGCTGGCCTGTGGCATAGGCAGACCAAAGGTGTCGGTCCAGGACCTGTCTAGGATGGAGTTCAAGGCAAGTACCCAGCGGATCGGGGTAAGGTTTACAGAACGAATCAGGCAGATATTCCGATATCGCTGGATCAGACGTACCAGGCCTGACAGGTATTGACTAGCTGGCACGGGCACCTACAATCATGAGGAGCTTTTCAGGGATAGCATCTCTTATAGGTAAAGGAGTACCGAAATGAAAACAAGGCAATGGTTCGTCATCTGGTCTGCAGGGATCATGCTGGCAGCCTCTGGTTGTGTGGACTACAAACAGAAATACCTGGAGGCGGATGCAAGGGCCAATGAGGCCACCAAGAAGCTAAACGACCTTAATGCCCAATTGGAGGACCTCAAGGCCGAGAACGCCAAGCTCCGCGACACGCTAAAGCAGAGGTCTGACGAACTGGCAAGGGCGAGGGCCGAAGCGGTCAAGAGTATCGATCAGCTCAAGGGAGAGGTAAAGACCCTGACCGACACGGTTGCTAGGCTCAAGACCGACCTGCTCAATACCACTACTGAATTGGACAAGGCAAAGGCCAAGGCCAGTCAGGCAGCAGAAGAGATGGCCGCCAAGGTCAAGGGGTTGACCGATAGGAACCTGCAGCTTGAGGCAGAGGTCAAGAGGCTCCAGACCTTGCTGGCCAGGTCAAAGAGCCAGCCAGAGCCTAACACACCTGCAGCGACTCGCTAGGCCTGTAAGGGCCTTCTATACCTGACCAACCTCATAGCACCTGGCAAGGCCACAAGGACAAGTGCCAAAGGGCATGGTGCA
>JARYLO010000113.1 GCA_029907605.1 Sedimentisphaerales bacterium | reverse complement strand
CTAGGTGTGTGATCACCAGCTCATCGGCGATAAGAGGTGAGGTCCCTGTGTAGAACTGAGGTACCAGATTGGGGAAGATGTCCTTTCGCCACAGGACCTTCCCTGTGCCAGCATCCAGGCAAGATAAGACACCGCCGACCCCAAGCGTCACCACCTTGCCTGCTGCAACCGCAGGAGAACCCCTTGGGCCCGGGTGCCTGGACGCAGCACCCCTGACCTCCACGGCCTGATATCCATCCTTCCAGATCACCTTGCCATCCTCTGCACCTATGCACAAGAGGACCTCATTTGCCTCCTGTCTGGCAAAGCAATAGAGCTTATCACCCACCAATGCAGGTGTTGCATCGCCATACCCA
Source organism: Sedimentisphaerales bacterium (assembly GCA_029907605.1). GTDB lineage: Bacteria > Planctomycetota > Phycisphaerae > Sedimentisphaerales > Anaerobacaceae > DTPU01. The sequence continues at coordinate 8,159 of JARYLO010000113.1, read as the reverse complement.
ACGGTCAACCTCCAACGAAGCCTCAATTCCTGCGGCCACTGTTGGGGTACAGTAAAGCCCTTGACCTTGCCGTCCCTTTCAGGTCCCCGCCACTGAGGCCAATCCTGGCCAAGGCCAGCAGGGACAAAGACGGCCAGGCTAAGCGCAAGTACTGGAGCGATCCTTCCTACTATCCTCAACACGACTAAACCTCCTTTCTCTAGATCCAAACTACCTTATGACACGTCCGTCTCTGGTACCAATTGGCCGTCATCTGGCCCCCTATCATGCAGGCCTACTGCCATAAGATACCCGCGTGCCCGCTCGCCAAGTCGGTAGCGGTTGACAAGTGCCCAGAAATCAGGGCAGTGATTCCGATGCACAAGGTGTGCAAGTTCATGCACGATTACGTAGTCCAGCACGAACACAGGCATGCCTGCGAGCCGATGGGATATCCGGATCCTGCCTGTGGCAGGTGTACAACTGCCAAACCTCCTATCCTGGTTCGTGACCCACCGGATCGAGGTCCACCTGAGCCTGCCATTGAATATCTCCCTGTTGAGTCTGCCTGCCCTGACTTCTAACAATCCATCATCTAGGCCCTTTGCCCCAAGTCGTCTTTCCAGCCTCTTGCCGAACCTCTGGATGATCTGATCCAGACTGTGTTGGTCTATATCTTGGGGGGCTATCACCTCAAGCACGCCATCTACGAGCCTGCCCTGGACCGTCCTCCTGCGCCTAGGACTGCGTATGACCCGTATCTCCATGACATCATCATTGCTGAAGCTCTGTACTAGTCAAGTCGAAACTGCCTGCGGCAGGCCATAAGGACCGTACTATTACTATCTTTGGGCGATTATGCAGTTGCCAGGCGATCGATCCACTAGAGGGCCTTGTGCACCAGTTCCGTGACCTGTCCTATGTCAAGCTGTACGCAATTCGATTTGGTGCTGGAGGATTCTAGCGAAAGCTTGGCAATCGGAGGAATGGAACTAGGCGTCAGACCCCAGTGGGCCAGGCCTGGGATATCAAGATCCTGACAGATCGCAGCCACAGCCCTGACCGAATCGCCGATCTCTGCCTCTGCCTTGCCGGTCAGGAGCCTTGCTATCTGCTGGTATTTCTGTAATGCCTGCTGGTTGCTACCGGTCCTTGCCAGTGCGAGGATATTGGCCTCCATGACATACGGCAATAGCCTGCCGCAGATGGCACCATGCGGGGCCCTGATCATTCCGCCTAATGGGCCTGCAATCCCGTGAACTAGGCCGAGGCCTGCATTGCTGAGTGCCATTCCACTCAAGAGGCTGGCCAAGGCCATATCCGTCCTAGCTGCGATGTCTTGGCCTGACCGATATGCGGTCCGGATGGACCTGGATAGGACCGCCAGACCTTGCTGGCAGAGGCCATCGGTTATTGGGTTTGCTCCAGTGCTGACAAAGGCCTCTATCAACTGTGTCAGTGCATCGAGCCCTGTATAGGCAGTCACACTGGCAGGAAGGCTCATGGTCAGCTCAGGATCCACAACGGCCAGCCTGGCCAGCATCAATGGGCTTCGTATGCTGACCTTCCTGCCATGGTCCGGGACGAGCAGGACTGCATTGGATGTGACCTCCGCCCCGGTGCCTGCAGTGGTGGGCACTGCAACCCATGGCACGCTGGGCCTTTCGATCACCTTGCCCCGGCCTACCACCTCCAGGTAATCCAACAGATCCCCCTGATTGCCAAGCATGGCAGCAGAGACCTTTGCCAGATCTATGGCACTGCCGCCACCAATCCCAACAACCACCTCCACACCCTGATCCCTTGCCAATGATATGGCCTCAGAGGCCATCTGGACGGTAGGCTCGCTAGTGGCCTGGAAGGTCCTGTGTACCAGACCCAATGCATCCAGGTCATCTATGAGGCCTTGGGCCCGGCCTGGTGATCTGCCAGTTACGATCAGGACCCGCCTGCCCATCCTAGCAACCGCTGGCGCAACTTTCTTGACCGTGCCTGGCCCGAAGAGGATCCTGGTGGCAGTGGCAAACTCGAAATCCATCATCCTATGGTCTGATAGGGCTGACGTCCTTGGGGTGTCTTGGCCTGGCAGGCCGTACCTCAACGAGATCCTGGCAGACCTGCTGCCATTGTTGGTCCTCAGGGAAGATGTTGGTGAACCTCAGGCTCGAGCGGGGCTCTGCCATCATAGGTCCAACCGCATCCCGCCACTTGAGGTAGTGTGGGGTCTGTTTGTGCATGGCAGCATCATCGGCCGTCCTGTAGACCTCCACTAGACAGAACCTGGTCGGATCGTCTTGCTGCTGTAGCAGATCAAACCTCACCACACCAGCCTCTGTCGCGCAGCTTGTCTGGGCATTGATGATGGTGGCCTGCCTGAATGCCTCTACCTGATCCGGCTTGACGTGTGCAAAGACATGCACTATGTACATAGGCGGACTCCTTACCTGCAGTGCAGAGTATAACATCACCCCTCACAAAGGCTCAAGCCGGGTCTGCTTATCTTCCAAGGCCACAAAGCTGTGCCAACCTGTCCAGCATTGCCTGCTTTCTGGAAAGGTGCATTCGCTCTTGAGGGCTGGCGGCCTGCCCTTGTAGCTGTTTGGCGATTGCAGTACGGGCCTTCCAGACCGCCTCAGTTCCACTTACCGCCGGTGCCAATACCTCATAGGTGACCACCTTCAAGAGATTCCGACAAACCACGGCAAAGCCGCCATCTACAAGTATGTAAATAGGCCCTTGATCCGCCTTTAACTCCATGATCCCCAGCCCCAACAGGCAGAACATGGGCATGTGGTCTGCCAAGATCCCACCTGCCCATCATGTGCAGGGAATATGGCAGAGACCGCGCGGCAGTCCAATACCTTGCCAGAAGGCGCAACTACTATGCATTGAAATGTCGGGGGTATACGGATCTATCTTCCCACCAGGCTGGCTGCCTTCTGCTGGGCCTGTTCGAACGTGCCTACGTACATGAAGGCCTCTTCAGGCAACTGGTCGCCCTTACCTTCACAGATGGCCTTGCAGCTCTCTATGGTATCTGAAACAGGTACATACCTGCCCTCAAGGCCGGTAAACTGTTTGGTCACCAGGAATGGCTGGGAAAAGAACCTCTCCAGCCTCCTTGCCCTTGCAACCACGATCTGATCGGCCCTGCTGAGCTCGTCCAGACCGAGTATGGCGATGATGTCCTGGAGGTCGTGATACCTCTGCAGGTAGTTAAGTACCTGCTGGGCCACATCGTAGTGTTCCTGGCCCACTATCATGGGATCCAGGATCCTGGAGGTACTCTGCAGTGGATCTACCGCAGGGTAGATACCCTTCTCTGCTATAGACCTCTGCAGGACAACGAATGCATCAAGATGGGTGAAGGTGGCGGCAGGTGCTGGGTCAGTCAGGTCATCTGCAGGCACATAGACCGCCTGCACTGACGTGATAGAACCAGAATGTGTAGAGGCAATCCTCTCTTGTAGCTGGTCCATCTCTGTGGCAAGTGTGGGCTGATAGCCTACTGCAGAGGGTATTCTTCCCAACAGGGCCGAGACCTCGGAACCGGCCTGGGAGAAACGGAATATGTTGTCGATAAAGAGCAATGTATCGCCTGTGCCTTTTAGACAGAAATACTCGGCAATGGTCATAGCGGCCAATGCCACACGCAGCCTGGCCCCAGGCGGCTCATTCATCTGGCCAAATACAAGGCAGGTATGGTCCAGGACCATATCTCCCCTGTCACCTATCCGCGTCCTCTGCATCTCCAGCCAAAGGTCATTTCCTTCCCTGGTACGCTCCCCCACGCCTGCAAATACAGAATAGCCGCCGTGCCTTGTAGCTATCCTTGCAATCAGCTCTTGGATGATAACGGTCTTGCCAACACCGGCCGCACCGAATAGACCCATCTTGCCGCCACGTACAAACGGGCACAACAGGTCTATGACCTTTATCCATGTCTCGAACATCTGACTGTTTGGCACGATCTGCGTAAGCTGTGGTGCCTGCCTGTGGATGGGCCATCTATCCTCCGCCTCAATGGGCCCCTTTCCATCCATCGGCTCTCCAAGAAGGTTGAAGACCCTTCCAAGCACACCCTTTCCGACCGGCACGGTCAATGGCCCACCTGTATCCACCACCTCCATGCCACGACGCAGGCCTACTGTACTGCCAAGGGCGATCACCCTGACACAGCCCTGCCCAAGGTACTGCTGCACCTCACCAACAGACTGCTCCTGCCATCACCGAGATTGCCCACTACCTGCACGGCATGGAAGACCGCAGGTATCTGAGCCGGTTCAAACTCGGCATCGAACACACTGCCTATGACCCTTAGAAGCCTACCCTTGTTCATACCTGCCTCCACTGCCACTTATGATATCGAGCAACTCGCTGGTGATCTGTGTCTGGCGCTGGCGGTTGTATTCTGTGGTCAACTGGCGGATCATCTGCTGGGCATTGTGTGTGGCAAGCCTCATAGCCATCATCCTGGCCACATGCTCGCTGAGTATCGCCTCCAAGAAACAGGCCCTGATCGCACCATGGATGATCATGCCTGCAATGCCCTCGATGATCTGCCATGCAGAAGGAGACATGTAGAAATCCTCGAATGCCAGCTCCCATGGCCAAATGGCCTTTGCCCTGGTTATCAGGTGATCGATCAATTCGGTCAAGGGCATCACCGTAAGTGTCTGGGCCTGCTGGTGGCCGGGAGAGCGAAAGCCCATGTATACAAATACTGAAGCTATCAAGCTGGCCGGCCATGTATCGCTTGATGAAAGGCGAGGCAATCCGATTGATCTGCTGGTCGGACGGCAATTCGTCCAGGCCCCTGAAGATCTCTGAGGGCCTGATCCCCCTTGCCTGGAGGAATTGTATAAGCCTACTTTCAGGCGCAACTATCTCTAGATCAGTACCGTTGTCCTGGGCCAACTGAAGGTGTGTTTGGACCAATTGCCATATCTGGCTATTGTAAGGGCCACATAGGCCTGCCCTTGAGCCAATAACCAATAGGGCAGCCCTCCTACTAGCGTTCTGCTTCAAAAGCGGATGCTCAAATGGCTTGGTGCTACTGACAAGCAGGTATCCTGCCTGGGCAAGGGCATCGTAATAGTCCATCGTGACCTGCCACCTGTTATAGTATATCTTGAACCTGGCAGTAGAGATGACCTGCATGGTCCGCGTCAGGCGGCTGACGTTCGATACCGCCTTCCTCCTGATCAGTATCTGTCTTAGACCCTGTATATATCCTAGACCTGCGCTCTCCACTGTTGTTTGAACTGGACTATGGCCTTCTGGACCGTCTGGGCCAGCTCATCAGGGAAGGTCTTGTCTTTGTCGATATGCCCTAGCACCTGCGGGTAGGACTGCCTAAGGAATTCGAGTAGTTGACCAATGAATTGGCGGACAGAGGCTACTGGTATGTCATCCAATAGGCCAGAGCAGCCTGCATAGATGCTCACCACCTGTTCAGACAGAGGACAAGGTTGGAGCTGCGGTTGTTTGAGCAGCTCGACCATACGAGTGCCTCGCTCCAACTGCGACCGTGTGGCTGAATCCAGCTCGGTGCCCAGCCTTGCGAAGGTCTGCAATTCATGATAGGTGGCCAGGTCGAGCCGCAACTTGCCTGCAACCTTCTTCATTGCTGGGGCCTGGGCATCTCCACCGACGCGGCTGACACTGATGCCGACATAGATGGCGGGCCTGATGCCAGAGTGGAACAGGCCCTTCTGAAGGCATATCTGGCCATCGGTAATGGAGATGACGTTGGTAGGGATATAGGCAGATATCTGACCTTCGAGTGTCTCGACTATGGGCAAGGCGGTAAGGGACCCGCCACCGAGGCTATCTGCCAACTTGGCCGACCTCTCCAGTAATCGACTATGTAGATAGAATATATCACCAGGATATGCCTCCCTGCCAGGCGGCCGCCGTAACAAGAGGGAAAGCTGCCTATATGCGATAGCGTGCTTGCTCAAATCGTCATAGATGCAAAGGGTGTCCCTGTGATGCTCATACATGAAGTACTCGGCGATCGTGCAACCGACATAAGGGGCGATATACTGCAAAGGTGTGCTGTCAGAGGCCGAGGCAGCCACAACCACCGTATACGGCACTCATACTTGCTCAATATGTCCACTACCTCCGCGATGGATGCTGCCCTTTGGCGGATGGCCACATAGATGCAGATCACGTCCTGATCCTTCTGGTTTATGATGGTATCGATGGCTATGGCGGTCTTGCCTGTCTTTCTGTCGCCAATGATCAACTCCCTCTGCCCCCTGCCTATGGGTATCATAGAATCGATGGCCTTTATGCCAGTCTGCAGGGGCTCTCGGACTGGCTGTCTTTCCGCAATACCTGGGGCAGGTGATTCTATGAGCCTGGCCTTAGTAGCAGTTATGGGGGGACCGCCATCGACAGGCTGACACAATGGGTTTACTACCCTGCCCAACAATTGCTCACTAACCGGCACGCTCATCAAGGACCCGGTTGCCACTACCTCCGAACCCTCTTTGACCTTGATATAGTCCCCATAGATCACTGCGCCCACACGGTCTTGCTCAAGGTCAAAGACCTCTCCAATGACCTCGTTCTCAAACCACAAGACCTCCCCTACCATCGCCTCGTCAAGCCCGTAGATATGGGCGATCCCGTCTGCCGGTCCAACAACCCTGCCGGCCCTGGCAGTCTCGACCACGGCCTTGTATTGCTCAAGTTGATTCCTGAGTATCTCTGCCATCTCGGTCAGGTCAAATGCCATGACAGACTGCCCTTAATGAATCTCAAGCCCCTTTCCAACCGACCCCTTATGGTATTATCAATCCTTATGCCATCGATCTGTAATGCTATGCCGCCTATCAAGGCTGGATCGACCTTCACTGCCATACGCATAGGTCTGTGCAATGCATTGCGGATCTCAGTGGATAGTCGGTCCAGAAGCACCTGATCTGGCTGGCTTGCAAGTTCTACCCAACGTGCCTGTCTATCACCTTCCTGTACTGCTGGATTACTGGCCCAAGTATACGCATCCTGCCACTTGCGGCCAAGAAGGCCAAGAACCTGGCCACAAAGTCATGGACACGGCCTGCTACCACCTGTTCTGTCAACCATGCCTTGGCCTTGTGGCTGATCGCCGGACTTGTCAATACCCTCTTTAGTAGAGGCAGGCCGTCCAGGACCGACTGGAATTGCTCAAGCTCGGCCAGGACCTGATCGGTGGCATCCATCTGGCCGGCAAGCTCAAAGATGACGTTCGCATAGGCCCGAGCGATCTGTGCGTCTTCTTCTGGTATCATCTAGACCATCGCCTTTCCGCTGCGGAGCTGCTCGATGGCCTGCTCAATCAGCCTCTGCTCATCCTGACCGGTCAGACAACGGCCTATCACCTCTTCTGCCAGCGTCCTTACGAGGCTAGCAGATTGAGACCAGACCGCCTCTATGGCGGCAAGCTTGGCATGTTCTATATCCGCCTGTGCATCCTTGTGTAGTAGCTCCAGCTCATGTTTGGTCTGCTTGATCATCTGGGCCTATATCTGTTGGGCCTGCTGCCTTGCATGCTCAACTATCTGAAGGCCCTCCTGTCTGGCCTGCTGCAGGACCTGCTGGGCCTGCCTGTTTGCCTCTGCTGCAGCCTTCAGCTCCTGGCGGATCCTGTCTTACCTGGCCTTGAGTGCTGCAAGTATTGGCCTCCAGGCAAACCTGCCAAGGACCAACAACAGCACCAGGAATGCAACGACCGTCCAGAAGGCCTCTGCAAAGGAGCCACCAAAGATACCATGGTTTGCCCCTTCACCTTCAGCTAAGATCACAAGACAAACAAGACCTAAGCTAGCCATAATATCCCGCTATCTTAGCCAATACAATGCCAGGAACCCTATCAGCAGTGCAAAGAATGTCACCCCCTCTATCAGGGCAGCGGCTATGATCATTGCAGAGAATATCCTCTGGCTCGCCTCCGGCTGCCTGGCAATCGCCTCGACGACCTTACTTCCCATCCAGCCGATCCCAAATGCGGCACCAAGGATTACTGCGCCGCAACCGATCATCAGACCCAAGACCGCAATGGCTGGGATCGCACTCGAACCTGATGTCACACTAGCTGCCAAGATCATGTCTTTGAGCCCTCTTAATGCTCAGAAGAGATAGCAAAACCGATATACAAGGTCGACAGAAATGCGAATATGAACGCCTGG
>JARYLO010000112.1 GCA_029907605.1 Sedimentisphaerales bacterium | reverse complement strand
ATCGGTCAGCCGGTGGATCTTATGGACACAGGGCCTGGCGTCAGGCAGCGGCACGGGAGATACCTTGCCATAGCGGCCGGAGTGGTGTTTGTGGGCATCCTTGGGGTGATAGCATATTCAGTACTTTGGCCGGTTCATCCTGCTGGTACCACGGCACCACAGCTGGCAAAGGATTCAGATGTGCAGGGCCAGGCAGGTCCTACCATGGTCTCTGGTAGGTTGGAGCTCGAGGTGGCCAGTCTTGGTGAGATGGCCATGTACATGGACAGGACCATACAGGATCTGGGCATGGATGTCCTGGCCGAACAGGACCAGACCCGTAGGGTCTACAGGATAGCGTGCAGCCGCGAGGACCTGGCCGGGCTGCTGGACTGTCTAGGCGATGTGTGGCACAGGTTTGAGTCTACTACCCTCTATCTTGACACAGGGCGGTGGGCCCAGTCTGTGAAGGTCTGTGCAATCAAGCCCCACCAGTTGGGCCAGATCCTAGGGCAGTCCGATCCAGCAAGGTCGATCGAGGTGGCAAGGCAGATAGCGGTTGACAACACACTTGAGCAAGGTCTACCTGGTCAACGGTTGTTGGCAACGGCGATCGGGACAAACACCTCACCATTGCCTGGTGTGCCAAAGCCGGTGCTCACCTCAGGTCGGCCCGGCGGAGACAGGGCCTTGCGGTCCTCATATGGCCCAAAGGACATCCGATTGACGGTGGTACTAATGGCGTTTGAGTAATGGCCAGGATCGAGAGGCCCTGTCTAGTCATCATCGACGTACAGCAAAAGCTCATGGCCGTGATGGAAGATGGGGCCAGGCTGCTGAGGAAGATCCCCATTGCGATACAGGCTGCCAAGATCCTGGGCATGCCTATCGTCTGGCTACAGCAGCGGCCCGAGGCCCTTGGGCCTACGGTGCCAGAGGTCCTTGCACATCTTGAGGGATTGGAGCCTATTGACAAGGCCTGCTTCAGTGCTTGGGGGTCCCCGCAATTCAGGGAAAGGCTGCGAGGATTGCAGGCTAGATCTGCCCTGATCTGTGGGATAGAGGCACATGTGTGCGTGTATCAGACGGCCATTGACCTCAGCAGGTGTGGGCTGGAGGTACATGTCTTGGCGGATGTGATCGCATCCAGGAATGGGGAGGATAGGCAGATGGCCATATTGCGGATGGCCTCAGAGGGGGTGAAGATCAGTACCACAGAGATGGCCCTATTCGACCTGCTAGAGACCGCAGACCATCCTCGTTTCAAGGAGGTCTCAAGGCTTATCAAATAGCAGAAGACTTGGCTTGCACCGCCCTGGGCCTTATAATACTAAATATGGAAAGGCCAGGCAGCCAAATCGGCGGAGGGGTGCAGGATCCTGTAACAAGGGCTGCTGAGATCCTTCGCAGATATGGCAAGGAGATCAGGGCCATGATCAGATTCGTGGGTTGTCGGCCATCGGAGCAAGATGATGCCTTCCAACAGTTGTTCCTGACACTGCTGACAAACCCGCCGCCAGCTGATGTCCGTGACCTCAGGTCTTACCTTTACAAGGCAATCCTGAATGATCAGATCACCAGGCGTAACAGCCAGGAATCATATCGCCATCATCTGAGCCTTTATGCAGCGCGTCTGCGTTACATGCTCGTAGACGGTGATCCTGCAGAGCAGATCTCACAGGCCGAGCAATTGCAGCAGGTATATGACCTGATAGAAAGGCTTCCAAGGCGCCAGGCAGAGGCCATCTCTATGGCCTTTGGATCATGTACAGATCGTCAAGACGCTTGTGAGCGGATGGGTATACAACGTCAGTCATTCTCTAAGTATCTCTGGAGGGGGTTGCGGGTGTTAAGACTAGGCCTTCAAGAACGGATGGGAGACCATGGGGGAACAACTTGATCGAAGCAGCTGCATCGAGGCTAGGCAATACTACTACGACTACATAGGTCCATCTGCCAGACAGCAGATCCCTGGACCGATCCTTGCGCATATCAATGCCTGTGCCTATTGTCTTGCACAGATCGCAAGACTACAGGCAGAGCTGTCCGAGGCAGATGACCGCATGCTGGCCCAAAAGGATGAGGTGATCGCAGGTATCCTGGAGGATCACTTCTCCTATCTTGACGGACCTGTGGATTGTGCCGCTGCCAGGCCGTTCCTGCCACAGCTTGCCAACGGTACTGTGACGGTACGGATTCCAACACCCATCACGCTGCATGTGGATCAGTGCCAGCAGTGCGGCCAGGACCTTGAACTGATCAGGTCTTGGTCTTTGAGAAGACCGCAGATAAACAGGTTGAGTGTGCTGTTTGCAGGCCGGTCCCTTGCAGGGTGGGCCTGCGAGCAAACAGATGGTTTGCTCCACGACCTTGTCAGGTTCGAATATGACCAGGCAGATCCACACATACTTGCCCATGCCTTTGCATGCCGCACGTGCAGGGATCGTGTATACCTGGCCAGGGCCATGTTCCTGGAGCATCTGGAGGCCAGGTCCGGCCAAGGAGGGCATAGGTCGATGTGCCAGAGGATAACAGACGCAGACCTATTTGACCTGGTCTTGCCTGTGGGTATAGGTACTGGTCTGGTAGATGAGGCTAGAACCCTGACCGCTGTAAGGGAGCACGTCAGGCCTTGCACAAGATGTCTTGCCAGGGTCCAGGCGATGCATAAGGAGTTATCTCGGATCGCATCCAGGGGCAATTCTGGCATCGTCACCTCCTATAGCTTGGGCCCTGGCGGGAAGGATCCTGTCCGGTCGCGCCAGCCAAGGAGAAGACTTGCCCTCCGTGCTGCAGCAGGGATTGCCGCACTGGCCTGCCTACTTGGGCTTTGGGCCCTTGTGCCGCGGGCGGGTGCTGATACGCTGTCGCGGTTGTTGAAGGCGTTCTCGACGGTAACATACCTCCATGTGACCACCCAAAACCCTGAAGGCCAGGTCCAGGAGTTCTGGCTGGATAGGTCTGCCAAGAGGTGCCTGCTACAGGGCGCTTCTAAGGTCACATTGTGGGATCTCAGGGCTGGGGTGAGAAAGGACAGGACCTTGCCGGATGGATCTGTGGAGGTCAGAAACTTGGACCAGGCGGAGATGGCATGGGTAAATGCTGCACTGGAGGGAGGCTTTGGCCTGGTGCCATTTACTGATAGGGAATCGGTCCCTGGCAGTGCCAGATGCGAGTCGATAACCACATCCCGGCCTGATAGTGGCGATATCTATGAGTTGATCTGGCCTGCGCAGTACGGGACAGGGAGGCGTAGGTGGCGGGTGCAGCTCGATCCTGATACCGGTCTACCCCGGCAGGCCCATTATTACCTCGACGATGGCAGCGGCATCTGGAGGCTAGAGGCAGTACTGACCGCAGATTACCCTTCTGGGGTCGAGCAGATCCTTGAGGGCCTGGCCCCTGACAAGGCCTCTTCTGGGCACTAGTGGACTAGCTGAGTTTGATATAGGGCCTTATAGATAGGGCAGGATTCCACCAGTTGGTGGTGGCTACCTTGGTCCACAAGCCGGCCTTCATGCAGTACAACGATCCTATCTGCCCCTATGACCGTGCTGAATCTATGGGCGATGATGATGGTAGTCCTGTGGCCCAACATGGACTCTATGGCACTGTGGATCTTTGCCTCACTATCGGCGTCTATCTGGCTTGTGGCCTCGTCAAAGATCAATATGGGTGGGTCCTTGAGGATGGCACGTGCGATGGCGATCCGCTGCAACTGTCCGCCACTGAGGCCACAGTTGCCCTCGCCGATCATGGTCTGATAGCCGTCTGGTAGTTGTCGAATGAACTCATCCGCGAATGCCTGCTGTGCAGCAGCTACTACCTCCTGATCACTGGCATCGGGCTTGCCATAGCGAATGTTGTTGGCTATGGTGTCAGGGAAGGTGATGACCTGCTGGGTTACCAAGCCTATCTGCTCACGAAGGCTTGCCAATGTGATATCCCGCACATCTGCACCATCTATCATTACCCGGCCTCTTTGCGGCTCATAGAACCTGGGGATAAGGTGTGCCAATGTGGTCTTGCCAGAGCCGTTTGCACCCACTATCGCTACGGTCTGGCCTGGTTCGATGACGAGGTTGATACCTGCCAAGGCAGGCCTGGATGTGCCGGCATAGGCGAAATAGACGTCCTGGAACTCTATCCTTCCAGAGGCCCTCTTGATCGTTATGGCCCCTGGCCCTTCCGTCTCCTTGGGCTGGTGGAACAAGGACATCAGCCTTTGGGCGGGTGCGACGGATCGTTGTAGTTTCGGCCATAGATCACTGCTCTTCCGCGCAGCGTCGGCTGCAGCGCCAAGCAAGACCAATAGTGTCAAGAACTCAGAGCTACCTATCCTGTTGACCCAATGCACGCCAATGGCTATGGCCAGACATGCTGCAGCCATTCCTATGACCTCCATTGCAGGGCTGGCCGCTGCCTGGATCTTGGCCATCTTGAGCTGTTCCTTTAGATGTGTCAGTGATATTGCTGTGAACTTGGCCTGCTCATATTCCTGGCGATTGCATACCTTGACTATCTTGAGCCCTGCGAGCGTCTGGTTGAGCTTGGCCAGCATCTGCGATGCAGCCTGCAAGGAGCGGTGGCTGGCCCGCCTCATCCTCCGCCCAAACTTGGCGATCAGTGTGATCACCACAGGGCCGCCGGCCAGGAATATCAACGTCAGTTGCCAATTCAGCAGCATCGCTGCCCCCACAAAGCAGATCGTGTTCAATGGCTCTCGAAGGGCAGGGCCAAAGAGCACATTGAGACAGTAGCCGATCTCATTTGCATCGCGGATGACCCTGCTTACGTAGTCGCTTGGCCGATGCTGGTCGAAGGCCGCAACGGGCATGTAGGTCATGTGGGCAAAGATGTCGTTCTTGATCCGCATTGCCGCTACATGCACGATCTTCTCGCCCAGATAATTCTGATAGAACTTGGCCAGACATCTGGCCAATGTCACCAGGAAGATCCCTATAAGGATCACCAAGACCGCCTTGAAGATGTTCTCTGGCCCTGCAGGTACCAGCCTGGCCATTGCCCTTGCCTTCTGTAGCAATGCCGTGTAGGCACGCCGCTGAAAGGTGGCCAGGCCCTTGGCGGTCTGGATGGCACCAAGATCCTCCAGCACAACCACTGCGGTCCTTTGATGGTCAGGGGCCTTGGTGATGATGACGGCCACCTGTTGCGATGGATAAGCAGCGATTGTCTCTAGCAGCCTAGGGCCGCTGGCAGGTTCGTTCTGGTCAGCAAGGCCTACCACCTGGTCCATATGGCCAAGGCCACTTGGCCCAGTAGGATCCACAGAGGACACTATCAATGCATTGATGCTAGCTAGGCCAGATGAAACCTCAGTAGGGCTGGCCAGGCGCAGCTCTATGGCATATCTTGCCTGGCAGATCTTGCGGTCCAGCCAGGCGTGTATACCTTCACCCTCTACCATCACCTTTAATAATGGGACAAGTGTCAGGAAGTTGAGGGATAGTAGCACCGATGTCAGGACCGCTGCCACGATCGCGGCAGTGACCCTGGGCCATTGTGGTAGGGCATAGGCTGCCAGGAACCTCCAGATCTGCTTCATACCTTTGTCTGTTTGCCTCTTGCGGGCTGGAGGCTAGCAGACCACGGTCATTAGGTCAAGGCCAAATGGCTTGACCGCCTGATCGCCTTTGGATAGTGTAGGCCTCCAGGCCCATGAAGGTCGAGTGCGTCACTTTGGGGTCGTTTGCAACTAACTGCTACCTACTGGCACCTGAGAAAGGTCGCCAGGTGGTCATCATCGACGCCGGCCTTGACCCTGATGGACTTGCTGATCAGATAAAGGCCAGGCAGCTTACGCCAGGTGCCCTGATCTTGACACATGGCCATATAGACCACATCGGCGGTGTCTGGGGCCTAAGACGCCTTTTCCCACAGGTCCCGGTCTATATCCACAGCCTGGACGCCCCTATGTTGGAGGACCCAGACTCCAATCTGGCCTACCTGGCAGGGCTTGATGGACTAGATGTATCTGCAGATCAACTGGTCCGTGATGGCCAGGAGATCGTCTTCGACCAGATACAGCTAAGGGTTATACATACCCCAGGCCATACCCCAGGCAGTATCAGCCTTTACTGTGCAGAGCAAGGGCTGGTCTTTACAGGTGATGCACTGTTTGCAGGCTCTATTGGCAGGACGGATCTGCCAGGTGGAAACTACCAGCAGTTGATCAGATCCATCAAGACCAGACTGCTGACCTTGCCCAGACGTACCCTAGTCTACCCAGGGCATGGACCTACCACTACGATCGCCAGGGAGATAGATGACAATCCCTTCTTGGTAGAAGGGGCTGCTTGAACAGCCTAGCCAACAGGTTGAAGTACACCGGGTCCATTATCCGGCGTAAGACTTGTTGACTGGATCTGTTTGATCCTAGTCCGCAGGTTGTCTAGGACATTCATGAAGTTTATGTATGCGTCGTAGGGGGAATCGTAGGGATTAAAGTACTTGTGGACGTCGCCGTCAGCGAACCACTTGGTACACATGTAGTAGAAGTGGTCCGAGGTCTGGAGTTTCCTCCAGTCATCCAAGAGCTGTTGATCGCCTGCAGCCTTGACTAGCTTCTCAAGGCGATACAACTCATGTATGGCACTGGACTGCATCGCATTGCCCAGCCATGCAGATAGGTCCCGCTCTGTGTCGGCCCAACTGATCAAGTGAGGTACATCGATCTGGTCCATCACCGGATATGTGGCTATGACCTCGCTTGGCGTTAGGAAGTTGTTGTCTGGGTGCTTGAGTATCTCTGCAGGCAGATGCCTGAGAAACTCGAAGATCCCAGTCTCTGCCCACTGGTGTTCCCCAAATGTCTCATAGTCCATGAATAGATTGACCACCTGTCCACAACCGTTGATCTGGCTGATCCAGCGTGCAAACTTCTCGGCGGTCAGCGGCCATTCGCTCCAATGCCTATTGGAGAACCTGAATGCGATGTCGTCACTGAGTGCGTAGTTCTTCAGCAGCAACCGCAAGTGTTTGCAGCCCTTGGGCATGTATACGAAATTGGGGCTCCTGAACCCGAGCACGTGATCAGCGCCTTCACAGAGGATCCCGTCAAATCTACCTAAAGACTCTATAGTGTGGGCTAGGTCGTTATTGTAGATGAGCTCGGTGTTCCTGAAGACCCGCGGGGTCTGGCCAAAGTAGTAGCGTATGACCTGGGCATGCTTGTCTACCTGCTCGAGGAACTCCTGCCTAGAGTATAGGAAGCTGAGGCTGTGGTAATACGTCTCTGCAAGGACCTCCACACAGCCTGTCTGTACGAGGGCATCAAAGGTGCTTATTACCTCAGGACAGAACCTCTCCAACTGTTCCAAGAGTACACCAGTAAGGCTAAAGGCCACCTTGAATCGGCCGTCGAACTGCCTGATCAGTTCCAACAGGAGCCTGTTTGTAGGTAGGTAGCACTTATTGGCTACCTTCCGGCAGATGGCCCCGTTCTTGTAGTCATCGAAGTAATTATGATCGGTGTCAAAGACGGTATAGTGACGCTGCCTCAGTGGCTGATGTACCTGAAAGTAGAAACAAACCGATGGCATCTTCCTGCACTCCCAGAGACTATCTCAAGCCCTTACCTAGTCAAACGGGCACTAACATCTGTTCGTAGATCCTGACGCACCTTCTGGCACTGTCCTCCCAGCGGAGTTTCTTGACCTCGTAGTTTCCATAGTCACGCAAGGTCATCCGCAGGGCGGGATACCTTAGCACCGCTACGATCTTATTGGCGATCTCATTGATGTCCCAGAAGTCCACCTTCAATGCGTGTTTGAGGACCTCTGCAACGCCGCTTTGCTTACTGATGATTACAGGAACATCGTTCTCCAGTGCCTCTAGAGGGGCTATCCCGAATGGCTCTGAGACCGATGGCATCACGTACACATCGGCCATCCTGTATATCTGTCTTACCTCTTCGCCCCTGAGAAATCCGGTGAACAAGACCTTATGGCCTATGCCGAGTTCTGCTGCCAGGCTGACCATCCTATGAAGCATGTCCCCAGATCCTGCCATGACGAACTTCACGCCGTTTATAACGTCCAGGACCTTCCTGGCGGCCATGAGGAAGTACTCAGGCCCCTTTTGCATGGTGATCCTACCAAGGAATAGGACGATCTTTTCGTCGCGTCTTATCCCTGTCCCTGCTAGGGGCCATCCGCCATTGCCCTCTACTGCATTGTATACCACCTCGACCTTGTGTGCTGGGATCCCATAGCGAGAGATGATGATATTGCGGGTGTAGTAGCTTACCGTGATGACCTTATCTGCCCTCTCCATACCAGCGCGTTCGATATCGTAGATCCGCTGGTTAACATGCTCGCCACTGCGGTCAAACTCAGTGGAGTGTACGTGTACGATCAAGGGCTTGCCAGTCACTGCTGCAGCTGCTATACCGGCGGGAAAGGTCATCCAGTCATGGGCATGGATCAGGTCAAAGTCCTCTTCTGCGGCAAGCTCTGCCACCAGGGCCGCATATCGTTGGACCTGGGTGAACATGTCCCCAGCATAGTGCATGGCCTCAGGCGCGATCTCTATGG
>JARYLO010000111.1 GCA_029907605.1 Sedimentisphaerales bacterium | reverse complement strand
GTGTCCGTACGACACATGGCCATCAATCTATGCAATTGCAAGGCGATCTGGGAGTATTGTTCTGCCAGATCCCTGGTCTCGCTGGGATCATCCTGCAAGTCATATAGCTCCACCGGCCTGTCAGGGCCGAGGTCTATGAGTTTCCACCTGCCCTTGCGTATGGCCCTAGCAAATCCCCTCTCGTGGAACTCCCAATATAGATGTCTATTGTCTAGATCTGCCCTTGGCGTGCCGAACAGCAGGTCTGCTATGCTGACTCCATCCAGGCCTTCAGGTATGCTCGCCCTTGCCAGTTGTGCGCATGTTGGGAGGATGTCTGCAAACCAGACCAGGCGGTCGCACTGCTGGCCTGGCCTTATCCTGCCTGGCCAGGTGATGATTAGGGGTAGCCGGATGCCGCCCTCATACAGGTCCCTCTTTATCCCTCGCAATGGCCCATTTGAGTCATTGAAGTTGGGGTCATTGCCACCTTCTGCGTGAGGGCCATTGTCTGATGTGAACATGATCAGCGTCCTGTCCTCAAGGCCGAGGTCCTGGATCGTCTTGACGATCCGACCCACATCCAGATCCAATCTGGTGACCATGGCTGCATAGGCCTTTTGTGGCTCAGGCCAATCCAGATCCTTGTATGGGCCGAGGTCCGGGACCTCCATGCCCTTACGGCCTGCCTCATTGTTGGCATGTGGTATGGTAGGGGCGTAATAGAGGAAGAAGGGGTGGTCCTTGTTGTTGCGTATAAAATCGATGGCCTTTTCGGTGATAAGGTCTGGGCTGTAATCGACCCTGACACTGGCCACGCCAGCCCCTGTGGGGCGCTCATTTGGCACCACATTCCTCAATCGGACCTTGCAGTCGTTCTCCCACAGAAAGCTGGGATAGTAATTGTGTGCATGCTGCTGATTGAGGTATCCAAAGAAGTAATCGAAACCCTGCCTCCAGGGTAGACCCACCTCCGCTGTGCCCACATCACCCAGTCCCCACTTGCCGATCGCTGCAGTGCGATACCCAGCCTGTTTCAATACCTCTGCCACGGTCAGGTCTTCAGGCCTGAGGGCCTGTGCCAGCGGCGTAGGCCCTCCATTGCCACGTACGCGGCAATGGCCGGTGTGCAGGCCTGTCATTAGTACGCACCGCGAGGGGGCACAGACCGTTGAGCCAGCGTAGGCCTGGGTAAAGCGGATCCCTTGCTGGGCGAGTCTATCGAGATTGGGCGTAGAGATCCTCTTTTGACCGTAGCAGCCAAGGTCCCCATAGCCTAGGTCGTCTGCAACCATAAGGACTATGTTGGGCCTGGGGGTATCTGGCCCTGTGGCGATCAGGGCTGCACAGACTACTAGCATGGCCTGAGAGACTACCATCATGGCAGGCAGATTCTACAACCCAGGCCTCTGCAAGGCCAGCCAGTCAATCGCAAAACAGACGCAATGGTATAGGCGACTGATCGCCAGCAAGGTTGTCCGGTTCTATCTGAAGCCTCAGTTCTGCCAGGCCGCTACGCTGGAAGTACTCCAGTCGCAGATGGTGTAGACCTGCGCCAAGCCGCCTAACGGCCGCAGCCTCTTGGTAAGGATGGATGCCGTCGTTGTCTATCACGGGCAGGCCATCAACAAATAGCCTGCTGCCATCATCTGAACCAAGGATGATCCTGTATACACCGCTTCTGGGTATATCTACCATGCCGTCAAAGATCACGGCAAAACCCTCTTTATCAGTGCCTTCCAGGCCAGCCAGTCCGATCGTTTGGGCAATCCCATAGGAGTTTGGTTCCAGGTCTGCCAGGTCCGGCAGGCTCGAAAACGTACCCTTGAACACTGCATACCATATCCCCTCAGACAATCCTTGACGCGGATAGCTAGGTCCTTGTGGGTACGGTTGGAGGGTGATGGTGCATTCTCGCCTCTTGTCCTGTCTTGCCGCGCTAACCACCACGGCCTCGCCAGGACTGCGGCCCAGCAAGGCCAAAAGCCAATCTGGGCCATCCCTGATCTGCCTGCCATAAACGGCCAAAATCTGATCGCCGGCTGTAAGCCCAGCCTTGGCTGCTGGGCCATCTGGTTCTACATAGAGTACCAGCGCCCCATCTGCAAGCACACCCACCTCCAGGCCTGACCAGAATCCACCGCGTTCTTCAGGTGCCAACAGCTCATAGAAGAATGCCCTGATCCTGTCAACCGGTACTGCAAGGTTTATCCCATCTTCTGTGGTGGTCCTGGAGGTGACGATCCCTATCAGATTGCCCTCCACATCCAGCACAGGACCACCTGTCAGTGCCGCAAGCCTGGCATTGATCTGTATGTAACGGTCCATCCTGTCAGGGCCAAGGCCTGCGACCTCAAGGGCAAAGTCAGTGCTTGGGGCTATGGTCGGATTGCCGATCGTGGACCTGACAAAGACCACGCCCCTGGCACCTGGATTGCCTGCAACCAACACATCCTGACCTGCAACGAGCCCATTACTCCTGCCCAGCCTCAGTGTAGAAGGTACACCTTCCAGATCCATCTTCAGTAGGCATATATCCTTCTCTGGCAATCTACCCACTACCTGATAGGGTACCAGGCCGGCCTGTCCTGTTAGCACTAGACCCTGCCTACCCCTAATAGGCAGGTCTGTGGTCAATATGAACCCCTTTTGATGGATCACTGCCCCACTGGTTACAGAGACCCTTCCCCCAGGTCCCTGCTGCAGGATCGCCACTATCGCAGAGCTGGCCTGCTCGATCAATCCTGTTATGGTGTTTGCATCCTGACCTGGTGTAACATGGGCCAGGCAGGCCAGGATGGCCACGATCAGGAGATTGGATGACCACTCGTCTCTCAAGGCTCGTCTATCGCAGTAGGGCAGATGCGGTCCACAGCACAGGTGCCTGTCCATGCAGGTCGCCTGTACTCCTTGGCCGATCGATGTAATACTGGTAATCGTTGAACTTGTTCGTACCTACACAGACCTGCCTGACATTTGCATTCTCGTCTATAAACCCCACCAATGCCAGCCAGGCCTTTCTCGCTGCTGGACCATACACCTGTTCATCGAGCCAGCCATTCTTTACGCCGGTGACCATGGCAAACGTGAACATGCCTGTACTGGATGTCTCTGGCCATGACTCAGGTCTATCGATCAATTGTCTCCACATGCCATTTGGATCCTGATACTTCAGCAAGGCCTCCATCATCTTCTTGTATCCTGCCATGATCCTTGGCCGCCTAGGGTGATCTTCCGGCAGCGAACGCAGGAGCTCTGTCATGCCTGCAGCCACCCAGCCGTTGCCCCTGCCCCAGTGGAATGGCACGTCCAGGGCATGATAGAAAAGCCCATTGGGTTGTTGGAGTCTATCCAGATAAGAGCACATGGCCAGGGCAGCCCTATCTATGTACTTGGCCTGGCCTGTAGCCCTATATGCCTGTGTCTGTACCGCGGTGATCATGTACATATCGTCAATCCAATACCTGGCCTCAGCGGTGATGCCGTCATCGGTGGTCTTGGCCCACTGTGCGTCCGCAAGTGACAGGCCAATATCCAGATACCGCATGTCTTTGGTTTGCATGTATATCTCGAGCGGGACGATCCCAAAGACCCTGTAGTCGACGTGAGGCTCGGGTGAGATATGCTTGGACCCCTCAGGCGTCAGTAGATAGTCGAACTTCTTTATGAGCCTATCTGCAAGGTCCTTATCGTTTGTCAACTTGGCCAATGTCAATGCCCCGTACCATGTGCATGCCTCCGGATATATGACATACCTCCTGCGGGGGTTGGTCTGGAAGTCGAATTGCCTCTGAAGGAAGTTCTCTGCTACCGACTTGCCGACCTTTGCTGGCGATGCGCCATCAGGCCAGTCCCTGAAGAAGGCATTGCCCTTTTCGGCCGCAAGCCCTGCACATCCTACCACCAGGCTGCTGACCATGATCATGACCCAGGCACTCATTGCTCGCATGCGATGTCCTTTCCTTGATTCAGTTGCTTGCTACCGTGACCTCTATTGGAGACCTGAGACCTTCTGCGAATCGGCCCAGGTATTGTTGCCATCCCTGCAAGTCTGTATATGGTCCGGCCTTGTCCCAACAGAAACCTGCCCAATAGGAGATAGCGTTTTCATTAGGGACCCTTGCCAGCACCAGCAGGTTTCGATCATCCTCTGTCTGGTCCATTATCAGGGCCGGATCTACCACAATGGCCAGGCCTTGCCAACCTGCAGACTTCTCCATCTTCTCCCAAGTCGCCAGATACCCTGCCTTTGGGTCGAAACGCCTCTGTTGATCAGCTACCTTCTTGATTCCGATGCCACATACTAGACCCGTAGGCCTTGACGGTGCATAGATGCTGGTAAAACGGCTCAGGTGGCTACCTGCATCCAGGCTGATCCTCTTTGTCTCCCTGACCTGGATGCCATTGACGTCGAATGGTTCATAGTAGAGCTCGAACAACACCCTTATTGGTCCATTGGCGAGGACCCGACTGTTGACAAAGTTCCGGGATACCCACAGCCTGCCTGCTGCCCAAAGGCCGTTGCCGCCACAGCCCCTGCTTGGCCCTGCTGAATAGAAGTCTGCCCCCTGGCCTGTGTCTACGTGGTAGTTGTCGACCATATACCAGTCGTTTATGACCAGCTCCCTGGTCCTCTTTGACCATATATCTACCGCGCTACTGGTCAATGGCTCACGGAACCAGGTCTCTAGTGCCTTTCCATACATCCTGTGCGCGAGCCGGTCGTTTTCCCAACAGAAGTCGTCGAACCTCTCCCGGACGAACCTGCCATAGGCCTTAAACTGATCCTTTGTGTAGACCCACTTGTCTGCCAGGTAGACGGTGAAGCTCCTGACCTGCCCTGGCCCGAAGTCTGCCTGAAAGATCACCTGGTCTGGATTGTAATCCCCGTCACTGTCAACGGCCTGGCACAATAGCTCCTTGCCGGATTGGTCCTTGACATGCACGCGGGTCAGGTCTAGTTGTCCAAGGCCGGCAAGCTGGCTGGAGGTCAGTTCTATCGTCTGGTCAGGCCTTGCGAATTGGAGGCGGTTGACGGCCCTTATGATCAGTTCTGCACCTGACAAGGAAGGATAAGACATGGCAAGACATACACCTACAACTAACCCAGTCTTCATGAGAGCACATCTCCTTATTCAAGAGCACTTGCGACAGACCTTATTCAGATACACCAAACCCCTGGCTATGTAAAGTGTCTCAGCTAGGATCCAGTCCTTATCCTGCCTTTGAGCAAGGTAAAGGAGTGGGCAGGGAACGTATAAGAGAACTCCGTGCCAGAGGCGTCTATCCTTGGCCTTGTGTCGGTCTTGACTATCTCTTTTCCAAAGTCGTTCTGTGCCTTGATGTCCGGTCCATTGACCTCAAAGACCTCAAATGGACCCAAGAAGCTACCCTCTTGGCAGATGACCTTGGCGGTCAAGGGCCTGTCCTTGTGGCGGTTCAGCACACAGATCACCACCTGCGGCCGGTCGTACGCGGCACAGACATCAAGGTATGGCACCTGTTTTTGGATCGTGGTGGTCTCACCCAGTCCAATAGAGAACCTTTCGGTATCATAGGTGGGCCCATCAACGTACACATCCAAGGCCTGTCCGTGCACGTATTTGCTGAACAATTGGAGTGGGAAGTATATCGTCTGCCTAAAGAGGCCCTGCTCATTAGTGAATATAGGCGCAATGACATTCACCAGTTGGGCCATGTTCGCCATCTTGATACAGTCCGCATTGCGGACAAACCCGTTCAGGAAGCCAGCGATTACCAGGGCATCCTCCAGATTGTATCTCTCTTCGAGGGCCCTCTCACCCCTCCTGGCTGCACCGGTCCTGGCCCTATACCAGACATTGTACTCATCCCAGGCTATATAGATCGGTCCCCTGTCAGCCCTATTGGCATGCACCATCTCCCGGTCGATCATGCCCTTGACTACCCTGGTCCTTTGTTCCATCACCCTGGGTGTGGCCAGGAAATTGTAGTAGTTGTCATCAGGATTGCCCACATAGATGTGCAGGGCAATGTAGTCTATGACGTCCCTCAATTCATGCAGGATCGTGCTATTCCAATGGTCCTGGTCTGCTCCTGGCCGGTAATTGGATGAACCGGCGGCGATGATCTTTATCTCTGGGCACGTCAGCCTCATCAGCTTTGCCGCTTCCCTGGCCTTCTTGCAGTAGTCTTCTGCTGTCATGTGGCCCATCTGCCAGGGCCCATCCATCTCATTACCGAGGCTCCAGAAGAGCACGCGGTGGGGCTCTGGAAAACCGTGGGCCTTCCTCAGTTCGGCATAATAGGGTCCATCCTTGATGTTGCAGTACTCCACCCACCTCTGTGATTCCTCGATCGTGCCGGTCCCCATGTTGACCGCGAAGTATGGCTCTGCACCAACAGCCCTGACAAACTTGATGAACTCGTTGGTGCCGAATCGATTGGTCTCAAGTCTGGACCAGGCCAGCTCCAGCCTGGGGATTCGTTCGGGACCGACGCCGTCGAGCCAGTGATAATTGGAGACAAAGTTGCCGCCGGGGTACCTGATGATCGTCACATTGAGGTCCCTGACCGCCTCCAACACATCCCTTCTGAGCCCATCCTTGTCTGCCAAGGGCGAGCAAGGATCAAAGATCCCCCCATACACGCACCGACCCAGATGTTCTACAAAGTTGCCATAGATGAACCTATCGATCTGGCCTATCTGCCTATCGATGTCGATCTTGATACGGGCCTCCTGCCCGAATACCACTATGCTGCAGGTCAGCCACATGATGGTGCAAAGGATTGAGTGCCTCATATTGCCTCCTTTCAGCAAAACCAGCCCAAGATCCATGCCTGTAAACCGGTGCCACTAGCCTAACAGCAGCCACCATCCAAATCAACAGGTCCACAATCGCCACGATAGCCGTTTGCGGAGATAGGACATCCAAGACCCGATCTGAAACTCAAGATGCGATGGCAGTCCTGCCTAAGGCCTTGGCCAGTCCTCGGGAGGTTGGCCAAGAGGCAGGATGGCTACAGGATCAAGGTCACCACGCAGCCAGACTATCCTATTCCCAAGTCGGGCCTGAAGGCACTGAGACCGGTACAGTATCAATGAAGAGTCAGATCTAGGAAAAGACCCTCCTACCTCTCAATACGCTGATCGCCCAGAGACCCATACCTGCGAGCACAATCGCGCTCGGGGCTGGGATGGTATAGACTAGTCCATGGTACCGATCTGAGTTGTCTTTGTAATACCCGACGATCAGGTTGCCCTG
This sequence comes from Sedimentisphaerales bacterium, assembly GCA_029907605.1. GTDB lineage: Bacteria > Planctomycetota > Phycisphaerae > Sedimentisphaerales > Anaerobacaceae > DTPU01. Next base: position 1,383 of record JARYLO010000111.1, on the reverse strand, counting down.
GATGTCTGTCAACTGTGTGAATAACGCACCTGGGTAATCCAAGGTAATAACGTTTGTTCCATCGTAAAACAGACCGTGCCAAAGATTATAATTGCCCACAAATCGGGCCCCGTCCTTTGCAGCCAACTCTATATTGAACGCGCCAGGCACGGTATCAAAGTAATCAAACTGGTCATCGTCAAAGTTGTATATGAACCCTCGCCAAAGTTGTATATGAACCCTCGCCAACCTGTCTGACCAACTATGTATGTGCCGTCAATACCAATGGCATATGTAGGTGTATCCCAAAACAAGTCGGTCCAAGCGTTGGTGGAGATATCGTACAGGAAGCCACGAAATGAATTGTCAGGTTTCCTGCAGTAGTAGCCTACAATCTTCTGGCCATAGATGTCGAAGGCGGACGTGTCGTACGCATCTGGTGCATCCAATGTAGTCCACGTATGACCAGTCATGTCATAGATAAACGCGCGGCGCCATTGAGTGTTCCTGTAGCGATACATGCCGACAACCATATTGCCGTACATGCCCTTAGCAAACGTGTGGCCTGCGTCTGGGGCATTGAGTTCATACCAGGTATTGCTCGACACATCATAGACAAAACCATGCACGTTGGATCCTTCAAGGTAGCTTCCGACCAGCCGAGTGCCATCTAGGCCTGATATCCAGGTGTCAGATGCGCCCGGTTTGTCGAAGGTGGTCCAGGTGGAACCCCACGTGGTAGAGACCAATGTGCCAACTACAAGCGTCGTGAGAAACGTCGGGCATCTCATTTTGAATTCCTCCTTTTCAAGCCGATCGGTCTACATGGATACTAGCAAGGGCCATTCGGTTATCTGCGTTTGCCAATAAGATATGACGTGGTGCATCCTTTACCATCCTGATCAGGCTTACTGGATCTGCCGAACCAGCATGTCAGCCATATTCAATCCTTTTTTGCCCAGGTCTTATAACACAAACGAGGGAAAAAGTCAACAGGCAAGACCGTGCAAGACCAGCTTGTCAGCGAGAATAAGCTGGGGCCGAACCTTGAGGCCTTAGCAATACCCGTGTGAAGGATCGATTGGAGACATGCCAATACGGCCAACCGTTGTGCTGCTCATAAGGCCTGACCCACTGTTCCGGCGGACTATGGGAAGATAGAGTTCAAAGAACCGGGCCTATGCCGCGCACCCGCAAACATTGGTAATGCCCCGATCCTCGCATCAGGCTATTGACTGCCCAGTGGTTGCGGGGTGAGTCACAGACAGGGCTTCTCTCTGGCAGTTTAGGCCCACTTGCCGGACAAGGCGGTCGCCTGGGTACAGCATCCGTGTTTCTTGCGGTCTGCTCCCTGACAACAGGAGTCCTCACTTGTTTATCTGCCTGACCGCCTTCTTAACGCAT
>JARYLO010000110.1 GCA_029907605.1 Sedimentisphaerales bacterium | reverse complement strand
CTTTACGGACAACCTGGCGGTCAGCGGGGGGGCTGGTATTGCCTGTAGGCAGGCCTCAGCTGTGATAGAGGACTGTACCTTTATCAAGAATTATAGCCTCAACTACGGTGGGGCCATATCTGCGCGGGCGGCCAACCTTACGGTCAACAGGTCTGTTTTCCAGGCCAATCGTTCGGACGACAACTACAAGGAAGGCACGGTCGCGCATTGGTCAGGGTTTGGCGGTGCAATATTTGCATTTGACAACCGCATGACCTTGGCTGGATGCAGGTTTGAGGCAAATGGAGGGTGCCACACCGGAGGCGCTGTCACCAACGATCACAATAGTACCGCTGACCTGATTGATTGTACATTCATCGCCAACATGGCCAGAGGAAATGCGGGGGCAGTGGAGAATACTAACGGTTCGACCATGAACCTGAATGGCTGTGTATTCCTGCAGAATGCTGCCTCTGACAGGGCAGGTGCCTTGCAGAATAGTAGCGAATCCCTTATGAACATCTCTGGATGTCGCTTCCATGGCAATGGGAACGTACTGACAGGCGGTGCCATCCACAGCAACGGAGGGGCACAGACGACCATCATCAATTCGGTCTTCACAGGCAACAAGGCACAGGCATTGGGTGGTGCCATTGGGGCCGATGACACTGAGATCACCATCGTCAATTGCTCCTTTGCTGCCAACAGTGCCCAGGAAGGTGCAGCTATAGGGTGTGATTCCAACAATCCTCCTGACAGCCAGAGCACCTACAAGATATACAACTGCATTCTCTGGGACCTGCAGGAAGAGCTGGCGAGCAAGGATGGATCTAGCGGCGTGCTGGTCTACACCGATATCTATGATCCTACTGGCGGCTGGCTGGTGTGGGCCAATGAGCACAATAAGAACCTGGATCCGCTGTTTGTGGACCTTGATGGTGCTGACGACATAGTTGGGACAGAGGATGACAACCTGCGTCTGCTGCCAGGCTCGCCGTGCATAGATGCTGGCGAGAATTCCCGCGTGCCGGAAGGGGTGCTGGTAGACATAGATGGCAAGGCAAGGTTTGTAGATGACCCAGATACGATCGATACTGGCACTGGCCTGCCGCCTATCGTTGATATGGGTGCATACGAGTATTTCAAGAGGATCCCAGGCCCAGCCAGACCCATCGCCAATGCAGGTCCTGACCAGACGGTCTTTGCATGGCTTGATGAGCTTGCGAGGGTGACATTGGATGGGTCTGCCTCCAGCGACCCTGATGGGGATGAGCTGACCTACAGCTGGACCTGGCGTGTGGGTACGACCAATTACCAGGCCAGCGGAGTCAGGCCCCAGATCGTCCTGCCTGTCGGGACCTTCAATATCAACTTGGTGGTAAACGATGGGAGGCAGAATTCTGCTGCAGATACGGTGGTCATCACGGTACTTGGCCCATTTACTGCCAAGACCTCTATCCAGCCTGAGGTCATACAACGTAATGACCCCCGTCAGGAGTACGTGACGGTCTTGATGCTCCTCTCGCAGGTGGCTGCCAGCGACATAGACAACGGCCAGAGGTTGATCATGACCCCTGGTCAGATCCCTGCCTTGGCACAATCTGCCTTTGATTGGAGGGATGGCCAGACCTTCATGACCTTGGTCAATGGCACATTCCTGAAGGATGCCTTGATGCAGGCCATACCTACAAATGGTGCAACCAGCCTGACCGTCACTGGCAGGCTGACCAGCGGCCGCAGCTTCAGCGGTTCGGCACCTGTGACGATCGTGGGGACCATAACGCCTGATATCAGTGCCCCTGTACCCAATCCCATGGAATGGGCACAGGCAGACCCGACCATAGAGGATCCCAACGACCCGCGGCACTGGCCAGGTGAGCCCAGGGCGGTCCTGCTGGATCCAAGGGCCGATGGCGGTACGGGTGAGACCGGCTGGGCAATAGCCATGCGGGCGGCCCAGGCCACGCACCAGTCAGGCGGCATAGAATACCAGTTTGACTGCTTCGAGGATGATAAGCTAGATCGCAACTGGTCGGCTGATCCTAACTATGTGACGGTCATGATGAAGCGGACCGACGTGGTCAAGTACACCTTTAGGTGCAGGGCCCGAAACAAGATAGGCGGCGTTACCGCCTGGTCCAAGTGGGCATGGGTACACGAGGTACCGAATCCTTAATAAGGACCTGCCTTAACAGGATTCTCGAGGGGCCAGGCAACTGGCCCCTTCTTTTTGAAGTGATGGTGTGATACCTGGCCTCAATGGTTCATATGGGCTTCCTGGGCCTACGCGCCAGAAGCACTATTGCCATTGCGGCGATGGCATGACCCTGGCCCACTGCATCGAGCCCCTCGGCGGTCTTGGCCTTTACATTGACTGCTGCAAAGTCCATGTCCAAGAGACCTGCTAGGGATCTCCTGATCTGACCCTTGAATGGCTCAAGCCTTGGCCGCTCCAGTTGCACCACTACATCCAGGTTGACCACCTGCCAGCCCTTTGCCCCGATCCGCCCCCTGACGTCCAGCAACAGGGCCTTGCTGTCTGCATCCTTGTACTGGGGATCGGTGTCAGGGAAGAGTGTGCCTATATCGCCCATGGCTGCAGCACCTAACAAGGCATCTATGACCGCATGTATGACCACGTCACCGTCACTATGCCCCAACAGGCCGGCAGGGAATGGGATCGACACACCCCCTAGTATGAGCGGCCGATCCGGTACCAACGGGTGGATATCTGTGCCTATCCCCACCCTATAATCTGGTCCTGCAGGATCGATCACAATATGCCCTTTGTGCTAGGCACTTGGTGGCCGGTGATCCTGACCGCCTGGCCCAATGCCTGGCCGAGTGCCTTAAAGATGGCCTCAGCGATGTGATGGCTGTTCGATCCATATGGGACATTGACGTGCAGATTGAACCTGCCGCTATTGGACATGGCCCTAAGGAACTGCTCAAGACACTCTACGTCTAGTTGGCCTATATGTGTGGATGGGTATCGAACGTTGTGCACGCAATAGGGCCTGCCAGATAGGTCTACAGCCACATGGGCCAGGGCATCCTCCATGGGTACCGAGCCGGTCCCAAACCTGGCGATACCGGCCTTGTTGCCCAATGCCTTATCCAGGGCCTGACCAAGGCATATGCCTACATCCTCTACGGTGTGATGTGCGTCTACATGCAGATCGCCCCTTGCCTTGATCTGGATGTCTATGCTGCTGTGCCTAGCAAGGTGGCAGAGCATGTGATCCAGGAAGCCTATGCCTGTCTCTATCTGGCTGGCCCCGGTCCCATCGAGGTCTACCTGACAGTGGACCTGTGTCTCTGTGGTGCTGCGATCTATCTGGGCTTGGCGGCCTGGCATAGGTCTATGTCCTGTAAGGGGTTATTCTACTAGCCACTGGACCCATGACAAGCCATGCCCTGCAAGAACTGCCTGGCCGTACGGAGCTGATGGCCCAGGATCCTGGTGATGTGGTCGATAAGTATCCTTGCTACAGATCGCGCAACAGGTCCTGCAGATGCAAGGTTGGCCTGGTCCTGTAGGCCCCTTACCGCCTCAAGGCCAAGCATCATCCGGTCTGGAAAGCTTCCCTCGCAATCCCTGCACACAAGGCCGTTGGCGCTACTGCTGAAGTAGTAGGCCGGCCAATCCTCCGAATATGGCCGCCTGCAGTTTGCACAGCCATCCAGGACCAATTGCATGCCGACCTGTCTGAGCAGGCCCAACTGGAAGCCGATGGTAGCAGGCAATGGGTTAGGTCCTGATACGACATCCCTCAAGAACCCAAGCACAAGCTGGTAGAGACCTGGATGCGGATCGTGGTCCTTTGTGAATCGATCCACAAGCTCTGCTGCCAACATGGCGGCATTGTATGCCTGGAGGTTCCTGGTCAGGCCACTTATGATCTCGAACCTGGGCTGGAACTCAGTGAGGGTCCCTAGCTGTGCGTGGGGCTTATCCAGTATGACTGCAGGGCCATAGGAGAATACCTCGATCGGCCCACCAAATGGTGATCTTGGCCTCTTAGAGCCCTTGGCTATGGCCCTGATCTTACCATAGGTATCTGTCAGCAATGTGATGACCTGTGAGGTCTCTGCGTAGTCTATGGTGCGGATACAGATGGCCTGATCCTTTATGAGCATGCCTTAGGGCCGGTGTAGTAGACCTTGCCGTAACCGAGCGTTTGAAGGATCTGGTCCTCAGCTTGATGCATGAGCCTTGCTTGGTCGGCTCTAGTGTCGTCGTAACCAAACTGGTGGAGCAGCCCATGCACGATATACAGTGCAAGTTCGTTGACAGGCCTGATGCCCCTGATCCTTGCCTGTCTGTGGGCCTGCTGGGCATTCACCATGATCTGGATCGTCCTGAAGCGATCGCTTGCATCCGACAGGTCGAGGCTCAGGCAGTCCGTGATGGAATGGCGACCAGTAAGCTGCCTATTGAGTTTGGTGATATGTGCATCGTCCATGATGGCCAGCTCTACATAGATATCCCTTACGCCCATATACCGACAGACATACTGGACCAGCCTTGCCAACTTGGCACCTTGCGGCCTGAAGTGCCTAGAGAGATACCTAACCCCTACCTTTATCACTGGTCCTGGTGACTGGGCCTTTGGTGGGCCCTGCCGGTCCTTGGCCTGCGTGCAGAGCCATTTAGGTTGTAGGCATCCACGATATCCTGAACGAGCCGATGTCTGACTATATCGCTCTTGTGCAATTCAACTAGCCCGATGCCGGGTATCCCCTTCAGTATCTGGATCGCCTCCACAAGGCCGCTTGGCTGATCTGGCTCCAGGTCCACCTGCGTCACATCGCCAGTGATGATCATCTTAGAGCCATGCCCGAGCCTTGTCAGGACCATCAGCATCTGCATGTCTGAGGTATTCTGTGCCTCGTCGCAGATGATGGCTGCCTCATTTAGGGTCCTGCCCCTCATGAATGCCAATGGTATGATCTCTATGATGTCCAGGTCCAGGAACTTCCGCATCTGGGCAAAGTCCATCATGTCCTCAAGTGCGTCGAACAATGGCCTAAGATAAGGATTGACCTTGGCCTGGATATCCCCTGGCAGGAAGCCCAGCCGCTCGCCTGCCTCCACTGCTGGCCTGGCCAGGACTATCCTACGGAGCTGCTTGGCCCTGAGCATCGATACGGCTACTGCCACTGCTAGATAGGTCTTTCCTGTGCCTGCAGGGCCAGTGCAGAAGGTGATATCGTGTGTGAGCATGGTCTGGATGTATCTCCGTTGGCCCTCAGTAGAAGGTCTGACGATCTTGTGCTTTGCAAATACCGTGATGCCGTCTGGTGAGCAGCTCTGGTCTGCAGGGGTTGGCTCCAAGGGCCTCACTATGGCCTCTACATCGGAGGCCCTTAGCAGCCCATATTGTCCCAGGTGGTGCTGCATCTTCTCGATGGCCTGGACAGCCGCGGTCACAGCCCTTTCCTCGCCGGTAATGGTGATGTGTGTCTTGCGTGTTGCGATCCTTACGCCCAATAGCTGTCTGATGAACCGCAGGTGACTGTCTGCAGGTCCGAATAGCTCCACATGCCTGTCAGGACTTTCTAGTTGAACCGTTACCTCCATCCGCTAGTTCCTACCAAACCATCAGCCAATGCCAGTACCTACACCCATAAGGAATAGACACGCCCAGGGGGCAGGGATCAAGGGCGAATCCATCAGATCCAGTATTCCTCCGAAACCAGGTACAAGGTTGGATGCATCCTTGATCCTGGCATCGCGTTTAAGCACAGACTCGACAAGATCACCTATCTGTCCGAGGATTCCAAAACAGACACCGAACGATACAGCACACCATAAAGACATTATACTACAATACTTGGCAAAGAGTACAGCTATTAGCACGGCTAGGCCTATCGCACCTACAAGCCCTTCCCATGTCTTGCCAGGGCTGATGAGAGGGACCAGCCTGTGCCTGCCGAAGCGCCGCCCGAGTGCATATGCCCCGATGTCTGCCCCTTTTATGACCCAGATGTACATGAGCAGGACCCATACGCCCCAGTGCAGTCTCATCCATACCACAAATGCACCATGCAGGCCCAGATATACCACCATCAGGATACCTGCACCTGCTGCGGCCGTGCTCCCATCCGGTCCCTTGGCAAGTCCCTGGAATCCGAGCAGTGCGATCAATGTGCCGCACAACAGAAGGCAGATGTATGCTCCCCAGCCTAAAGGACCGCAACTGGGCCAGTAAGGGGTGGTGTACAATAGCAAAGAGGCCACCGTAACCAGTGGTATCGGGGTATGCAGGCCCTTGGTCCTGAGCATGGCCCCTAGCTCGAGGTGGGCTGGGATCGCCAATCCGTATAACAGTCCCAAGAACAGCAGGCCCTTCCAAGGCCTGTCGTCGGATGGGTCCACTGTGATCGAGCCATCCACCCAGCCATCCAATAGGACGACGATGACCAGGCCTAGGCCCAACAATATCCCAAAGACCAATCTGTGCTTGAGCATCTTCTCAACGTACCTTGGGGCCATAGGCCCGGCCGATAAGTATAAATGACCGCCACCTGCTGGCAATAATCCCTGTGGGCCTGCAATGCTGATTACCCAAGCGTATAGCGATCCAACTAGGATGGGCCCCAATGATATGCCGCCAGGTGGGGTCCTGGTAGAATGGCTTGGATGTCTGCAGGGTTCAAAAAGGAAACCACATGGTCAAGGCACTACGGTGCTGCGGTGGCAGCTACCTTGGCCACATTAATCTGCTGGTCAATAGGGCCGATATTCATCAAGGCCCTGACCAATTGTCTCGACAGCTTCATGCAGAACCTCCTCCGCTATGCCTTTGCCTGCTGCCTATTGGCCGCTGGCCAGATGGCCAGGATAAGATCAGGCAGATTCGAGCGGCAGGTCTGGAGGAAGGCCATAGTACCGGCAATCCCCAATGTGCTGATGCAGACATGTTGGGCTGCTGCATTCTATTATGCCCAGCCTGGATTGGTCAGTATGTTGTCAAAGACCAGCGTTATCTGGGTTGCAATGCTGTCTATGATCATGTTCCAGGAGGACCGCAGGTTGGCATCCAGCCTTCGATTCTGGTCTGCATTGTGCATGGCCGCTATAGGGGCATTCGGTGTGCTGTACTTCAAGCCAGACTTTGCCGCATCCGCTAGCTGGCTGGGCATCGTACTAATCCTCTTGGAGGCGATCTTCTCAGGGGCGTATACGGTCTCCATAAAGAGATACCTCTCTTCTGTAGCTTCCAGCAGCGCATTCTTTGCGGTCAGCCTCTACACCACCTTAGCATTGGCGATCCTGGCGACGGCCTTTGGCAGGCCTGGCCAGGTCCTAGAGCTGACCTGGCTGCAGTGGTCATATGTTGGTATGTCCTCGGCCTTGGCCATAGCCCTAGGGCATACCCTTTATTACGCGGCCATCAAACGTATAGGACCCACGATCCCGGCATTGGTCATACTTGCACAGCCTTTCGGTGTCTTGGTACTTTCGTGGGTGGTCTTTGGAGAAAGGATGACCCTTGTTCAGATGATCTTTGGTGTTGTCTTGCTGGTAGGTGCAGCGATCGGGATCTGGTCACGGACCGATCTGGCCCCAGAGTGATCGGCTATCTTGGCGCAAGGACCACGACCATCCTCCTTCCAGACAGGCTGGCTGGACGGTCCACCTGGCCGACATCTGCCAAGGCCTGGACTGCCTGCTCGATAGCAGTGTACCCAAGGTCTGTATGGAGCATCTGGCGGCCCTTGAATACTAGTGTCAGTTGGACCTTGTAGCCCTTCTGCAGAAACTCCCTGGCATGCCTTAGCTTGATGTCTAGGTCGTGCTTGTCCGTAGAAGGCTGGAACCTGATCTCCTTCAGTTCTCCAGCATGCCTGTGTTGCTTCTTGGATGCGTCCCTCTGTTTTCTCTTCTGCTGGTAAAGCCATTTGCCATAATCCATGATCCTGCAGACCGGCGGATCGCTGGTGGGCGAGACCTCTACCAGATCCAGGCCTACCTCAGCGGCCCTAGATAGGGCCTCGTCTATGCTGACGATCCCTACCTGCGTGTTGTTCTCATCGATCAATCGTACCTTTGGTGCGTTGATCGCACCGTTAATCCTAAGCTTCAGTTCTTCACTAATGCTCAACCACCTTACCTTTCTTCTTGTCAAGACCTCGATTCCACAACCTTGCCTAGCTCACGGTGAGCGTGGCAGTCTTGTCGGCAATCCCCTTCGATAGCAAACCTACACACCTATCTAGATCCATCAACGTCTGGGGCGTCTGGCCATGTATCCGCAGATTCACCATCCCAGATCCGGCCTCCTTAGGCCCGACTACCAACATGACCGGGACCCTGTCGTTATAGGCCCTTGCGATCTTGGCAGTGATCTTCTCGTCGGATAGATCTATGCCACATCTTATATCGTCCTGTTGGAGCCTTGCCTGTACTTGCAAGGCATACTGATTGCTCTTGTCGCTTATAGGTAGCACCCTTGCCTGTTCAGGTGCAAGCCAAAGCGGTAGGTCCCCTGCATAGTGTTCGATCAATATCCCAAGGAATCTTTCAAATGACCCAAGGACCGCCCTGTGTATCATGACAGGGGTCTTTTCGGTATTGTCCTTATCGGTATAGACCAATCCAAATCGCTGTGGCATAGAGAAATCCAGTTGGATCGTCCC
>JARYLO010000010.1 GCA_029907605.1 Sedimentisphaerales bacterium | reverse complement strand
GGTGAATCTATCTTAAATTCTACAATTTTCTGTCTTGACAATGGGTAGGGATATAAGTTGCCGCGGATATCCAATTCCACAAGGTTGTGGAGGCTAAGCAACGGGCGCAGATCGCCTATGCGGTTGTCTCGCAGGTTCAGGTACTTCAGGTTGACCAGGTCTGCAAGTGCATCCAGCTCATGGATCTTGTTACCTTGCAGATTCAAGTCTTGTAGGTTGATCGCATAATTCAAACCGGTCAGGTCGGTTACGCCCTTGTAACTGGCATCAAGCGATATGAGGGCCAACATCTCCAAGGGTGTCGGGTTTGCCACGCCCAAGGCCTGCCCCACTACAGCCCTCAATGCAGGATCTGGCAGGTAATGAGGTGGCTGGCCGATGGCACAGGCACAAAGGAGCGCAGACAGCGCAGCTAAACAATAGATAACTCTTGGCAACGTCGATTTCATGGCTGCTCTCCTATCCTCTTTCAGACCCTTGCAGACTACCTTATTGCTTTTCATCTAGAATCCCATCCACACTATGCAGGTAGGCAAGGCTAGGTCACTGCCTGCTGTTTCGGCAGTCCCACTCAACGGTCTGGACTCCACCACATCCTCCCCAGGCCTTATCTCCCCCATACACCCTACATAAAAGGCAGGTTCCCGACTGCCGGCCATCAACGGCCGACCATAACTCATTCCCCCAACCTCCTGAATCCCTACCGTAACCTCACTCATCACCCCATACTTAGGATCCCTATCCCATGACTGCCTGCCTACAGGTATCACTGGCTCTAATACACCTCCAGACCTGATCCTCACCACCGAACTATCCATGTTCAATACATATATGTCCAGCCCATCTCGCAATATCCTCTGATGACATCTATTCCCGCCAACCCTACCAAACTCTCCTCAATACCGCTCTCTCATCATAAACATATATCCCGTCCTCCAGCTTGTTAGACCCCCTCTTGCCCAAGATCACTAACTGCCCAGGTAACTCCACTAATCCTCCCAACCTCATACCCTCCTGACCAAATAACTGGGCACTGATCTGACTACCACTGCCGCCAACTATCCCCCCTAACCAATCCCTCGCATATCGGCACAGAACATAGATTCATCACCCTGGCCTGATTCCTCAAGACCCAATCCCATCCCTGAACATCATATAGATCTATATACCCATCCCGACTAAATACACCCTCCAAACACCCCCTGTTGCCTACAAGGTCCTCCGTCACCCCAGCACCGCATCCATACGAACTCATCACCACCATAAAGTCCTCTTCATCCACTACATTATCCCATGTAAACTCCATGCATATCCTACCACATTCTTCCACATCTACAGCAAGATCATCTATCCCTATGCCCCCATAACCTCCTCTAAATGCATCCCTAACACTACTACTGGACATGTATCTAACCCCACCTCCACCTCCTCCGCTCTCACTCAATACCAGCCTCAACTCAACCCATACACCCCTACTTAAGTCCAACCCATCCGCATATACCCACCTCTCATAGTACCCTAGGTCCTCACTAACCTCAGAACCAGCCCAACCCCCTCCAGGCTCCTCTATCACACCTACTAGCCTGTAATGACCATCCTCAATCCCATTACCTCCCATCAGCCCCTTCCTGTCCGTTATGTATGCCTCTAACCTGGCCCTGCCATCAGCACTGTCTAGATACTTGCACCTAAACCTCACCAATAACCTACCTTCGCTTGACCTATTGAACCTGACCTTGCTTACCGCCCCTATCACCTGACCATATGTACTTGAACCCTTCTCCTCATCCATCAGGTTCTGCATCACCATCCACCCACCTCCTGGCCCATTGGCATCATATACAACATGCTCCCTCCCAGCCTCATTGTTGCTCTGAACCCTACTTGTTATCACGGTACTATCCACGAAGTCCATCTGCCCTAAAGAAAACCCTAGCACCGCCTGATCCACTACCTGAGAACCTACCCCTCTCTCCATCAACCCATAATACAACCTCTGATGAGCCAAATCCAAAACAGCATTCGGCTCCAACACTATATGCTTGATATAACCAACCTCCGATATCTCCCTATCATCCTGATCATCAAATCTGTCCACAAACCTAACACGAGCCCCCTATAGCACCCTCAACTGCTCTACCGTCCAGGTATTGGGATCAAATGCAGGAATATTCCTCAAATGTACAAGATTGTCTGAGGTCCCTACCAGGCGTGCGGGCCTACGGCCCCTAACCTCAAATAAACTACCACCACCTATATCCACGTATAGCCGATCCCTAGCCAATGTACCACGATAACTATTGACATCCACAACGTATATGTACCCATCCCCGCTGAACGTTTGGATCTGGCTGTCAGTTATACTGCCCCCCATCATATAAATGAATCCCAAAACTATCTCGAGCTATCTCTATGCTACTGCCCCTTATCCAGGCATCATCCCTCAACTCCAATTTGCCACCACACTCAATATGCCCTATGTTGATCTCATGTGCCCCTCCTATGACTAACCTACTACCTCCAGGTACTATCAACCTCCCACCACCTGATAAACTCGCTACCACATTGCAATCAACTAGCTCCAAATCAGTGTATGAATCCGTATCAAACAATACACCTCCAACTATGTCATTGCCTGCAACACGTATCCGCCCGCTAAAGTATTCAACGTGACCACGTGCGTCAACCGATATGCCATCAGGCTCATTGTACATTACTACTATATCGCTAAATCCAGAAGAAGCATCGCCGGTAATATCGAATATCCCTCCGCCAGTCTTCTCTGGCCTGTTGCCTACTATAATACAATTGCTGATAGTTCCAGCAGCGCCACCGCCGCAGTACACCCCTCCTGCATATTCGCCATAACCACCAGTGATCGTAAAACCATCTATAGCAAATACACCAGAAAGCCTGAACCCCCTGTGCGGCTCTGCCTCACTGCCCTGAGCATCAATAACACAACTATTAGGACTATTGTCACTACGTAAGACAAAGTTCTTGCCCCCAAAACCTATGTCCCTATTGCCAGGACCCCTGTATACACCATCCATCACTATCACACCTACGTGATAACCCTGCACCACAGCATCTATCCCCTCCCGTATAGAATCATACGGATGCTCCCAACTACCATCCTCTTGAGGATCACTAACCAAAGGATCGTCAGGCCCAGGATCGTTCGGACCATCATCATCCACCAATATCATCCTGTCATACTCCAACTGCACACCAGGATTGTTGCTAACTATCCTAGGTATGTACACACCCAAACTCTCCGCCTTCAATGGACATCCACCCAGATCCAAATACCCCAAACCCCTAAGGTCCTTCAAAGGTGATAGATCACGAACAAGGTTCGTACCCAATTGCAACCTATTGAGATTCACCATGCCTGCCAAGGCACTGATATCGCTAACCTTGTTCCGCTGCCGCCTACTAGACCACCAATAGCTGTCGTTGCCAAGATACAGTTCACGCAGGTTCACCAGGCCAGACAATGAGCTGATATCGCTGATCCGATTGTCATGTAACCACAGGACGGTTAGGTCCTTGAGACCCCAATGGGGTTATATCAGCCACGAGGTTGTGGTCGAGGCACAAGAACCCTAACCTAGATAGACCGGCTAATGCACTGATGTCGCTGATCCGGTTACTCCCAAGACTAAGCCACGTTAGATCGACCAAACCAGCAAGTACGCCGATATCCTCAATCTGGTTATCCCCCAGGTGAAGCTCTGTAAGCTTTGTAAGACCTGAAAGCACGCTTATATCCCGGACCTGATTCGACCTAAGATCAAGGGATACTAACTCTGTCAGACCTGAAATAGGGCTTATGTCACGGATCTGATTCCAGCCGACACCCAACCATGTCAGGTTCGTCAGATTGGCCAGGGGGCTGATATCGCTGACCTGGTTAAAAGAAAGCGATAACCACTCCAGATTCCTGAGGCCAGAGAGAGGTGCCACGTTGCTGACTTTGGTTGAAGCAAGGTTTAGCCACTTAAGGTTTACAAGGTTCTGAAGAGGACCTAAGTCTCCAATCGGATTCTCATTTAGTCCTAATGTCTCGAGGTTTACCAATCCCGCCAGCGGCCCGATATCGGATATCCTATTCCTTTCAAGACCAAGTAAGATCAGCTTGCGTAAGTTCGTTAGAGGCCTTATATCCACGATCTGGTTGCTATGCAAGTTAAGCTCGACCAAGTTCACAAGTCCTGATACCGCCTCGACATTACGTATTACGTTATTCCACAAATATAGTCTTGTCAGGTTCATCAGGCCTGAAAGCACTGTAATGTCACTGATCCGATTGTCATTAAGATTCAACCACGTAAGGTTCTTGGCATACTCCAGCCCTGTTAGATCAATGACACCTCTGTTTTCAGCATTCAGCGCTGTCAGCCTCAGCATGTCCCCAACATTCGGGTCTTTAACACCCAGGGCCTGCTCCACCGCCACCTTCAGCACAGGGTCAGCAAAATGGACCGGCTGGCTATTTGGATCCTGGGCAAAGACTACCGATGCAAAGATCACCCCTACCACCAGTCTCATGTAAGTCTTCGATAGACTCATGGGCTCTCCCTATCACCGTGGTCCTGCGGCCTAAAGGATAGTAATCGCCCTCATGGTCACCCGATGCTATGATGAGTGTCGCCATAATCAAACCCTTGCAACCAAGTATTGCAGATTCTCTCTTTTAACCGTCAAGACTAGAACTATTATGGCCCGCTTGTTTGCCAGATTCAATGATCATCGTTAAAGGCCTTATAGTGTCACTGATCTTGCCATTGGACCTCATGTGCAAGGCCATACAGATCCTTGAATGGCAAGACCGCATAATGGTCGGCTACATACACGTCCTTCCTGATCCTTATGAACTCCACATGCCCATCTACAAAGCCTACATTGTGGTAATCCGCCTTGCCATGCCATTCGGCCAGGGCCTTCCATTCCGGTACAAGTAGATTCCTGGACATCCATTGATTTACCCAACCAAAGTCACCTATCAGGACTACCAAGCCTGGGTAGGAGACCTTGTTTATAGTGGTCCCAGAAAGCCGCTCGCTGATCAGCAGGTCCAACTGGGAGGTCTGTTGGCTGAAGGACCCACACCTATCCTGGCCGACCAGGAATATATTAGTCTGGTAGCTGGTCCCGTTGACCTGATAGGCCTTTTGATACAGGTCACCAGGTACCCCGCCTCGATCTGCAGGACACAGAAATAGTCTCGCCTCTGCCTCGCATGGGTCGGGCCGTAGGTTCACGTAGTGATTCAGGGGCCCAGTTCTTCAGTCCACGCCACCCGCCATAGTTGAGGTTTGCGTTGACACCCTGGTAGAAGCGACCTTGATGGTCGTCCAGATAGGCCTGCCAGGCCACACATATCTGCCTCAACCTGCCTCCACAGCCTATCCTCCTGGCCACCATCCTGGAATAGCCCAGGCCCGGCAGCAAGACCGCCAATAGGACTGCGATGATGGCAATAACCACAAGTAGCTCTATCAGCGTGAACGCACAACGGCATCCCCCTGGCCTCCTAGATCTTTTATGGACTAGATATCTTTCTTGACTGCTGCCCATAGGATACCCAGTACCTGCCAGCTGCAGTAGAAGACAGGTCACAGCGTCTGTAGGCCTCAAACGCCCTCTTATAGTCGCCCCTCCTAAACGAGTCCTCACCAATAACCAGGTCCACAAACCAGCCGGCAAGCGGCTCTTGTGCAGCCGCATCCCTCATGGCCTGCTCGCGTGCTGAGGGCCGGTTCGGGTCCAACATGAACTCAGCCGCCTTCCGCTACGAATTACTTGCCAGAAAGCCCGCGATCCACTTGGCCTGGTCCAGCCGTCCTGCATCTAGTGTCTCCAAGAACTGTAGGAAGGTCATCTCCCGATTCAGCCGCAATTGCCTTGCCGCCTCCCGCTCCCACTCCCTGGCGATCGTAGCGGTCTGTTGCTCTGGCAGCCCTGTATAGCTCGTAACTGACCGTGGCAAAGCCGATCACGATCACCACAAGTAAGGTCACTACAAGGCTGGTATACTTGTGGCGCTGGACGATCTTGCGGAGTAAATACAGGGAGCTGACCGATCTTATCACGATCGGCAGGCCCTGGAGCCAGCAGTTCAGATCGTGCAGGAGTTCTGCAGCAGATTGATACCTGTGCGATCTCTCCTTTGCAAGGCACTTGAGGATGATCGCCTCCATGTCGGAGTCAAAGCGGCGGACGATCTGCCTGGGCCTGACAGGCTCAGCATGGATTATGTTCTCCAGGACCTTGACCATAGGCCCAGACACGTCATAAGGGAAACGACCTGTCAACAGATGATAGAGTATTACCCCCAAGGAATACACATCGCTGCGGACATCCACCAGGTCTGAACGACCCTGTGCTTGTTCGAGAGACATGTACGTGACGCTGCCCTTGATCTCACCTGTGAGGGATGTGCTCATGGCCCCTTCGGATAGGATACCTGAGGCCCCTGCGACCTTGGCCAGCCCAAAGTCTAGGATATGCGGCTGTCCACGTTCATCCACAAGGATGTTCGATGGCTTTAGATCCCTGTGGATTATGCCGTGTTGGTGGGCATAGGCCACTGCATCGCATATCTTTGTAAAAAGGATCACCTTATCCCTAAACGGCATGGCCTTTGACTGGACATACTCGTCTAGAGGCCTGCCCCTGATATACTCCATCGAGAAGTAGTACTGCCCCCTGGATACGCCACTATCATAGATACGGACGATATTTGGGCGATCCAGGCTTGCAGCAAGCTCTACCTCCCTCTCAAATGCCAGCCTGGCCTTTGCCGAGCCCAATAGGGTTGGCAGCAAGACCTTTATGGCCACCCTCATCTTTGTCGGCTTGTGGATGGCCTCGTAGACCAATGCCTGGCCGCCTCTAGGAAGCCCCTCCAAGATCTGATAGTTTTCCAGTAAGATATCTAATTGAAGGCCCGCCATGGCCCCTTCCGAAAAGAACCTGGATGGCTCTGGCATAGGGGCGCCGCTGCCTAAGGGCCTCTTGGCCATCTTAGGATCTAAAATGGTGGCCTGGTTTGCAGCAGCGAGCCTCCTGCAACGCTCGCATCGGTCCAAATGGGCCTGGACCTGCTGCTGTTCCTGCTCACCAAGTTCGCCGGCAAGGAATTGATCTAGGATATCTTGGCTAGGACAATCACCCATCATTGCCGCCTAGGGACCAGAGGACCTGATACAGACCTCCATGGCCTTGACAAAAAGCATGCGAATCCCTGGGTCTATCCATGCCTTTTTTAATAATACGGAGAATGCATCTAGCAAATCCTCATAAGATTGCGACGAAAGCCTCTTGCCACCGCCGACCAGCCCGGTGGCTATAGCGGCATAGTATATCTATCGCCACGTCGTGCTGTGGCTTGTCGGTTGCAATAGCCGCCAACTCCTTGTACGCAATCCTAAGCTTGTCCAGCACTATGAGGTCAACATCCTTGCCCAGCAGGATCTTGCGGATACTGCAAGGCTGGCACTGCTGGCCATGAAATACCTCCAGCACATCCACAGGAGGCCGTTGGTCCAACAATGCGGCAAGGATACTCTGCCGGCAGGCATCGTCGTCTGGCATCTGCTCAGCCTCTGTCTGGGTCTCGGCAGCCAATCCCAACAGTCGCCGTATCTGATCTAACCTTAGCCCAAAGGTTGTCCGGCCCATATCCAAACCTTATTACGCAAGGTAACCGATCATCCTGCGCCAGCCAGGGCCTCCAGTAGGCTGCAAAGCTCATCCTCTACCTGGTCTGGCGACCTGACCTGTCTTGCCAGCGCCTCCAGTATCGCGGCCCTGAAACGCCTCTTGACCGTGATGACCATATTGTAAGCCACTGACGGGTTGCTGATCTTGAGCTGAGCACAAAGGTCTTCAACAGGAATTAGCTCGGCATCCTCCAATATAGGCCTCAAGACCCTTGCCTTGAAGACCTCCCAATGCGTGCCCAGGCCGTCATGCGCACAATCGGCCTCCACCTTGGCCAATACCTCGTCCAAGAGGGTAGTGGCCCATGTGTAGGTAAACAGACGATCAGGTGTAACGTGCCCTCTATCGCTGGCCAGTTCAGGCAGGTCCTCCAACGGCACTGGCGGCATCCCTTCCCCTGGCGTCCGCTTGGCAGCCTTCTGCCTGAGGGCTGTGTCCTTGACAAACCGCTCAAGTGCGGTCAAAAGAAATATCCTAAAATGCCCCTTGGACCTATCAGCCCGGTCGATAAGGCCCCTGTCAAGCACCACTGATACAAAGAAACCCTGCGTAAGATCCTTCGCATCCTCATTGTTGAAGCCCTTGCCCCTCAGGTAGCAGTAAACCGGTTTTCCAATACCTGGATATCAAGGCCTCTAGTAGCAGCCTCCGTTCTGCATGGTCCATGTATGGGGCCTGTTCGATCCTACTCCACCAGGTACTGGGAAAGGTCCCACCATTCCCCCCATGGTTGTCCTATCAGTGCGAACCATGACGGCCCTATCTGCTGGCCTTTCTTAAGACCTCTTAAAGCATGATATCTCAACCACACGCCTGTTTCAATCACCTGGGGCCTGACCCTGCGCGAATTGCTGGGGTTTTTGCGCGAAAAGACATACATCCCTAGCCTGTAGGCCTTTAAGATGCTATTAATAATGATCGGCACTAGTTAGTTAGAAGAAGGAGGACCAGCCATGCACAAGACCATCGCCTATCTGACCTCGCTAGTCGCAATCATCGCATTTGCCAGCCCACTGAAGGCAGATCTGGTCGGGTATTGGAAGCTGGATGAGGGCACTGGTACTGCCGTCTTGGACCAGATACCACCCTATGATGATGGTACTATTGCACCGCCGAACCCTGCGGCGGTGGCCTGGAGTACTGATGGGTATAAGGGCGGCTGTCTGGAGTTCCTCACCGCTACAGGGCCCTTTACCATGGTGGATGTGCCATTGGTCACACCGCTGGATGTGCAGGAGGCCTCATATGCATTCTGGATGAAGATGCCAAAGACATTCCAGGCATGGGGGATCATATTTGTCCTACTTGGTGCCAACATCGACCATAGCATCGAGCCAGACGGAGCCGCAGACCTATATGTCAGTAGTGGGAGTATCTGGTTCGGCACAAAGGACGCAAGACTAAACGACAATCAATGGCATCACGTGGCAGTCACATATAGCTCAAGCGCTGGCCAGATATGCATATACATAGATGGCCGGCTGGCAGCAAGTAATGCTAGCACCGTCACCGACCCGATACTGACGGTCAGGATAGGTGGACCAAGGAATAGGGTTCAATGGAGGCGGTTTATAGGGAAACTGGACGAGGTAGCGGTATGGAACCACCCACTGGATCAGGCCCAGGTGAACAATGTCCTTTGGTTTGGGCCACAATGGGGCCGCTACGCCACCAACCCTTATCCAGCAAACCAGCAGACCCTAGATACCCCCCAGGTGACGCTCTCCTGGACTGCAGGCGAGACTGCAGCAATGCATCGATTGTATGTCAGCGAGGTCATGGAGCAGGTCAGGGATGGGCTTCCAAGCGCAGATCAGGGCATACTAACATCTACATCGTTTGCCAATTATCCATGGAAGCTAGGCACAACATACTATTGGCGGGTGGATGAGATAGAGGCAGACGGAAAGACCATCTGGCCTGGGGCGGTGTGGAGCTTTACCATATCAGCAAAGCCCGCCTCAGATCCCTTCCCTGCTGACGGCCAGATCCTGGTAGATACTGCCCTGACACTGTCCTGGAGGCCAGGTGCAGGCGCAATCAGCCACGATGTGTACTTTGGTACAGATCCAACAGCATTGGCCTTGGTCAGTAAGGGCCAGACCGCCAACACCCTATCCCGCGCGAACCTCCAATATGAGACACGCTATTATTGGCGAGTGGATGAGTTCGATGGCACCACGACCTATCAGGGTCAGGTCTGGAGCTTCGCCACCACACCGCTGATACAGGTCACGGATCCGAACCTGGTTGGCTATTGGAACCTGGATAGCATTGAGGCAGGGATTGCCATTGACTGGTCAGGTAGAGCAAGACACGGGACGGTGCTTGGAGGACCTTCGATAGCAGAAGGGTATAACAACGCGGCAGTGGCGTTCGACGGCATAGATGATGCCATTGAGGTACCACAGGCGGTCTTTACGAACCTGACCCTCATGGCCTGGATAAAGGCCGACACACCAGCACCTGAAGGTACTACTGCCAGGGCTGGCAGCGGTCTGTTGTGGTCAGACCATGCAGGCGGTGGCGACCACTTCAACATGGCGATAGTAGGCAAGAAGCTGGCATTTGAGACAGGCCCTGGCGGCAATCCCAATACGATCTCAAGTCAGGATGTGGTCACAGGCGATTGGGTACACGTGGCAGTCACCAGGTCTGAGGACACCAGGCAGGTGGAGCTCTATATCAATGGAGGTCTTGACAACACGGGAAATCACACGGGTGACAGGAATATCGGCGCAAATCCAAAGATCGTCATCGGTGCCAACCCACTTGACGGTAGGTACTTCAAGGGGGTTATAGACGAGGTAAGGGCATACGACAAGGTCTTGTCTGCAGACCAGGTCCTCGAGGCCATGAGGACCAATCGCAAGCTGGCCTGGAGACCTGCGCCTGCAAATGGTGCAGTCCTGGATATCCGCCAGCCCCTGACACTTGGCTGGACCGCTGGCGAGGGGGCTGTAGGCCATGATCTTTACCTTGGAACCGATCTAGATGCAGTCAAGGCCGCAACTAACCAGACACCAGGGCTCTATAAAGGCAGGTTGCAGGCTACCTCCTACAGCCTCCCAGAACCACTCCAATGGGCAACCACCTACTATTGGCGGATAGATGAGGTCCAATCAGACGGCTCTGCTGTAAGAGGTCAGGTCTGGTCCTTCAGGGTGGCAGACTACCTCATCGTGGATGACTTCGAATCCTATGATGACCTGTGCAACAGGATATTCTTCTACTGGTTGGATGGATTCGGCCATTCCGGTTCAACTGAGTGCAATGTCCAACCATCCAGCGGCAATGGTACTGGCTCAACGGTTGGAAACTTCACCCAGCCTTTTGCAGAGAGGCAGATCGTATATGCCGGCCTGCAATCCATGCCGTTCGGGTTCGAAAACGGCAATAGCCCATACTACTCTGAGACCACCAGGCGGTGGGATCAGCCTCAGGACTGGACCGTAGGACCTGTGGACACCCTTCGCTTGGCCGTACGCGGCGATGCCGCCGCCTTCCTGCAGACTGGGACCAATAGCTACATGATGAATGGAATAGGTGCCGATATCTGGGGGACCTCCGATCAGTTCCGGTTCGCCTATATGATCCTGAATGGTAATGGATCCATCACTGCTAGGATCGATAGCCTTACCAACACCCACTCAAATGCCAAGGCAGGGGTCATGATCCGAGAGGTCCTGGCCCCCGAGTCCATACATGCCATGGTGGATGTGACACCAGGGGCAGGTGTGGAGTTCATAACAAGGACGATAACACTTGGCGAAAGTACTAGCGCAATCCTGTCAGAGGCCACCGCTCCATACTGGGTCAGGCTCACCAGGACGGGCAATACCCTCGTTGCCCAATGCTCAGCAGACGGGATCAATTGGACAGCCGTTGGGAGTGACCCTGCCCAATCACAGGTCACGCTCACGATCTCTAGCCAGGTCTACATCGGCCTTGTGGTAACAAGCCACAACACCAATCAGGCATGTGTGGCCAGGTTCTCCAATGTCTCCTTCACTGGCTCTGTCACTGGTCCATGGCAGACCGCCGATATCGGCCTTACCCAGATACCTGGTAATACGCCGGAGAGCCTGTATGTCCTGGTGGAGGATGCCTCTGGTAGGACCTGCCTGGTCAGCCATCCTGACCCTGGCGTGATCGCCACTGGCAACTGGGAGCTGTGGGATATACCGCTTGCCCAGTTTAGCGCGGCTGGCCTAGACATGCGAAGGATAAAGGCCTTTACGATCGGTATAGGGAACCGCAACAATCCCTCCCCAGGTGGCCGCGGCAAGGTCTACATAGACCAGATAACATTGGTAAAGACCGGGTTATAACCATACCCTGCCCTTCAGCGCCAGCCACCTGGCCTGGACAGGCCAGGTGGCTGGAACGTTTTTGCCCCTGCCTCAAGGGAACCATAGCTCCTTTGGAGGCGACCCCTTTTCCATTCCTTTCCCCCAAAAAATCTTGTTGACAAACATCGCCAGTCCAATAGAATAAAGCCTATTAAGTCTATTAGCCTAGTAGGGTATACCTATTATATGCAACCAAGCGACCATAGATACATTGGAATCACGGCCTTGCAGGTATGATGGAATGGATACGCATCTTCGTAGCATCCTCAAGGCCGTAAGTTATAGGGTCATGGGTTCAGCGGTGACCGTGGTGATAGCATGGGTTGTCACTAGCCAGATAGCCCTCGCTGCCCAGATAGGTGTGGCGGACACACTGGTCAAGATACTGCCCTTCTATGTGCATGAGCGGATATGGCAAAGGGTGCCTCTAGGCAGGAAGGAAGGTCCAGAGTATGAGATCTGACAAGGTTGCCCTTAGAGATCTGGGCCACAGCCTGGCTGGCCAGGCACCAGGGTTGTCAGCCCAGGCATTGATCAGGCTGATATACCAGAAATTGGGCCAGCACGTGGCCCTTGCCAGCAGTCTTGGTCCAGAGGATCAGGTCCTTACAGATATGATCTGTCAGGTCAATCCCAATCCCAGGATCTTCACCATAGACACAGGCCGTCTGCCACAGCAGACCCATGATCTTATCGAGCAGACCAGCCAGAGATATCGCATTAACATCACTATCTTTTTTCCTCAGGCAATGGCAGTTGAAAGGCTTGTGAACACCTATGGGCCTAATCTCTTCTACCAATCACTCCAGTTAAGGAGACGGTGCTGCCACGTAAGGAAGGTCCAGCCACTGCGTAGGGCCCTTCGGGGCCTCAAGGCCTGGATTTGTGGGCTGCGGATAGAACAGTCCATCACCCGAAGGGACCTAGAACCCATTACATGGGATCAGACATATGGCATCATAAAGGTATGCCCATTGACAGACTGGACCACCGAGCAGGTCTGGCAATATATACATGATCATAATGTACCATACAACAGGCTCCACGATGTCGGTTATACGAGCATAGGTTGCGCACCGTGCACAAGGCCCGTACTACCAGGTGAAGATATCAGGGCCGGCAGGTGGTGGTGGGAAGGGCCCGAACATAAGGAGTGCGGACTCCACCGCATCACAAGACAAGGGGGTTAGATATGGATCAACTAGATCTACTGGAATCCCAAAGCATATACATCCTCCGCCAGGCGTATAGGTCCTTCAAGGACCTGGTGATGCTTTGGTCAATGGGCAAGGACAGCACCGTCTTATTGTGGCTGACAAGGAAGGCCTTCTTTGGTCATGTCCCCTTGCCACTGTTGCATATAGACGCGGGCTTCAAGATCCCGCAGATGATAGAATTCCGAGATAATCTGGCCAGAAAGTTACGATTAAATCTCATCGTAGGTAAGAATATTCAGCCCATAGAGGCCAAGCAGACCTTCCCAGATGGTGCGGTATCAAGACTGGAATGCTGTCAGTTGCTGAAGACAGAGGCATTAAAGAAGACACTCAGTGGCGAGTGGCCCAGGTGGATCCTGGACCACACGACCGGCCAGTATATTAGACAAGATGGTGGCAAGCCATTTACGGGCGTGATTGTAGGTGCCAGGGTTGATGAGGAGGCAAGTCGTAGCAAGGAGAGGTACTTCTCCTGCAGAGACCAGCATGGCCAATGGGACATTGCTGACCAACCACCTGAGCTTTGGGATCAGTTCAACACGGACTTTCCACCTGGGGCCCACGTGAGGATCCACCCGTTACTGGATTGGACCGAGCTACAGATATGGCAGTACATAGATAAAGAAAAGATAGAGGTGGTAGACCTGTACTTCGATCAGGGCAATGGCAAGAGATACAGGTTTCTTGGTTGCTGGCCATGTACAAGCCCAGTGAATTCTACTGCAAGGACCGCACACCAGATCGCAGACGAGCTTGCGCACGGTCAGTTTACCAAGGTCGCAGAGCGATCTGGCAGGCAGCAGGATAAGGAGGATGCTGGCAGTCTAGAGACCCTGCGCAGAGGAGGATACATGTAATGCAGACAAGAAACACCGATAGGTCTGAGCGTATGGCAATCGTGGTCATAGGCCACGTGGATCATGGCAAGAGTACGGTATTGGGCAGGCTTCTGGCCGATACAAACAGTCTGCCTGTGGGAAAGCTCGATCAGGTAAGGGAATACTGCCAGCGGAACGCAAGGCCATTCGAATACGCATTCCTGCTGGATGGTCTTCGAGATGAACAGGCTCAGGGCATAACCATCGATTCTGCAAGGTGCTTCTTCATGTCAAGTAAAAGGGATTATGTCTTGATAGATGCACCAGGCCATCTTGAGTTTCTGAAGAATATGGTCAGTGGTGCGGCAAGGGCTGAGGCCGCACTGCTTGTTGTAGATGCCAAGGAGGGGGTAAGGGAGAACACCAAGAGACACGGCTATCTGATGTCCTTGCTAGGTGTACGCCAGACTACCATCGTAATAAACAAGATGGATCTGGTGGACTACTCAAGCGACGTATTCGCGGCCATAGTGGCGGAATACTCGGCGTTCCTTGAGCGGATAGGGATCAAGGCACAGGCCTACATACCAGTCAGCGCAAGACTTGGAGATAACATAGTCCACAGATCTAACGCAATGCCGTGGTACCAAGGCCCAACGGTCCTGGACCAACTGGACCTGTTCGAGAAGGAACCGCCAGCTATTGATAACCCCCTCCGCCTTCCAGTGCAGGATGTCTACAGATTCACCGAGGCTGGCGACGACAGAAGGATCTTTGCAGGCAGGATCGAAACAGGCCGCCCGAGGGCTGGCGAGGATGTAATACTTTGGCCCTCAGGCAAGCGATCAAGGATAGCCACACTTGAAGGTTTTCCTAGCTGGCCATATCTAGAGGCTGTGGCCGGTCAATCAATCGGCCTTACCTTGGAGGAACAAATATATATCGAACCAGGACAGATCCTCTGTAAGCCAGATCAGCCCCAGCCACAATGCGGTAACCAGTTGCTTACCCATCTGTTCTGGCTGGGAAGGAGGCCTATGCTGCCCAATAAGCGCTACAAACTCAAACTCGGTACCGCCAGCGTTTCTGCATGGCTGCGTCAGATCAATTACATAATGGATGCGTCGGACCTGACCACATCAAGGTCCGCCAAACAGGTAGAAAGGTATCAAGTGGCTCAGTGCATTATAGAGACACTAAAGCCACTAGCCTTTGATACAGTAGACAGGATCGCCCAGACCAGCCGGTTCGTCATTGTAGACAACTACGAGATCTCTGGTGGCGGGATCATATCTGAAGGTCTGGCTAAAGGCACCGACCGGACCCAAAGACAGGTAGAGTTACGACAAAGAAGTTGGCGAAGGACCTCTATAGATCCTCAAGCCAGGGCAGCCAGGTATAATCAAAGGGCAACTGTGGTGATCCTGTGCGGCCCAGAGGGTGTTGGCAAGGATAGGCTAGCCAATGCCCTAGAAAAGAGCCTCTTTGACCAGGGCCGTTTCGTGTATTACCTGGGCCTATCGAACAGTCCGTCGGGCATAGAGCCTGATATCGATCTTAGCTCCGAAAGGGACCAAGTACTACACAGACCCGGCGAGATCTGCCATATGTTCGCTGACGCAGGTCTGTTCATCATCACCAGTATCAGTGATCTGGACCAGCATGAGTTGAGGATGCTCGCCACCCTGGCCAGGCCTTATGACTGCCTTGTCATACATGTAGGCAAAGACCCTGTTGATGACTTACCAGTGGACCTGGACATAACGGATCCTGAAAAGACCTCTGATGCAGTAGAACGGATCTGCAAACTTCTATCCGAAAGGGAATACCTGTTGGAGTACTATCTCTAATGAGACGTTCACCTGCTACAATACAAGCACACGCCACAATGCCCGATCAGGCCCTCTGGGGAGAGACGGTCACCCCAGTCTATCAGACCACCGCCTTCAGCCAGCGATCGGCACAGGACCTGGCAGATCTCTTTCAGGGCAGGCTGCCAGGTTACAACTACAGCCGCATCGCAAATCCCACATGTACGAACCTCGAACAAAACCTTGCAGCACTCGATGATGGCCTTGGTTGCATCGCTACTGCCAGCGAAATGGCCGCCATTGCCGCAGTAGCGATCGGCCTGCTTAGGTCTGGGGACCACCTAATCGCTGCAAACGGGATCTTTGGCGGGACCATATCCCTATTCGTAGAGACATTGGCTTGGATGGGCATACGCACGGAATTAGTAGATGCATCGGATACCCAAAACGTGGAAAGGACCATCACCCCCAGGACCAGGATGATCTTTGTTGAGACCATAGGCAATCCCAGGCTCGACGTGCCTGATATCCCGGCCCTGGCAGCCTTAGCGAGGAAGGCGGGCATTCCTTTGGTTGTGGACAATACGGTCATGACCTCTGCGCTATTCAAGCCCAAGTCTCTAGGGGCAGACATAGTGGTATACTCCGCCTCCAAGTTCATCTGCGGCTTCGGCACTGCAATAGGCGGTGCCATCATCGATACCGGGCTGTTCGACTGGTCAGCCGGGCCTTTTGAGCAACTGCATAAGTCTCCAGAGAGGAATGGGCCATATGCATTCCTGGCCTATATGCGAAACGTAGTATGTAGAAACCTAGGCTCATGCCTTGCGCCATGGAACTGCTTCCTGATCAACCAGGGCCTGCAGACCCTCTCTATGCGGATGGCCAGGCATGTGGAGAACGCCTCTTACCTTGCTGAATATCTTGCCGTACACAAGGCGGTCAAGAGGGTCCGCTACCCAGGCCTGCCAGGGGATCGGTTCTACGAGAGGACAAGAAGACTTTTTGGCGGCAAGGCAGGTGCCATATTGTGTATCCACCTGGCAGACCGCCAAAAAGCGTTTGAATTCTTGGATGGGCTCAAACTGATCAAGCAGGCACCGAATATAGGCGATTCCAAGACACTGGCTATACATCCAGCCCCCACTATATTGTGGCAGTTCGACAAAGACCAACGCATCAAGATGGGCGTAACTGACGATATGGTGCGGATATCCGTTGGCCTGGAGCCATTTGAGCAGATATGCGAAGATGTTGAACAAGCACTATCAAGATTAGCGAGGTGATCCATGGAGATAATCGTCAACGGCAAGAAGATCCAACTTCCAGGGCCGATCAGCGTAGGTCCATTGCTTGCCCTCGAGCAAGTAAGGATGCCGGAGATGGTCTCTGTAGAACTGAATGGCCGGATCCTCAGGCGCGAGGAATTCGATAGGACCATACTCGGCACAGGCGACCAGGTAGAGTTCCTGTATTTTATGGGAGGTGGAGCGTGAGCCTTACAGAGCAACAGATCCTCAGGTACAGCAGACAGTTGATACTCGAACAGGTCGGAGGCCGTGGCCAGCAACGACTGCTCTCAGGTAAGGTCCTGATCATAGGTGCTGGTGGGCTGGGCTCTCCCGCTGCCCTTTACCTAGCAGCAGCAGGCATAGGAACGATCGGGATTGCAGATTGCGATAATGTGGATATCACAAACCTGCAGCGCCAGGTGATACACCACGCCGAGGATCTGGGCAGGCCAAAGGTCGAATCTGCTGCTGCCAGGATTCGCGCCATAAACCCGGATGTGCGCGTCAGGACCTACGGCTTTAGGGTCTGCGCGGCCAATGTTATGGAACTGGTAAGGGATTATGACTTTGTAATAGATGGGACCGACAACTTTGCCGCAAAGTTCCTCATCAATGATGCCTGCGTATTAGCGAACAGGCCATTCAGCCACGCGGGGATACTCAGGTTCGAAGGCCAGTTGATGACCATCCTACCAGGAAGGTCTGCATGTTATAGGTGCGTATTCCGCCAGCCTCCACCAGCCGGTGCGGTGCCCAACTGTGCGCAGGCAGGTGTCCTCGGACCAGTAGCTGGTGTGATCGGATGTCTTCAGGCCATAGAGGCGATCAAGTTTCTGCTAGGCATCGAGGGTCTGCTGACAGACGTGATCCTGACCTATAATGCCTTGCCTGTAGAGTTCAGAAAGATCCCCGTGCACCAGATGGCCGACTGTCCTGTATGTGGAAAGGACCCAGTAATCACTGCCCCTATGGACAGCGACCAACCCATCTGTGACATGGAGGGAAGCAAGTGATGATCAGGATTCCCAGGCCACTATTGAACGAGATCATCAGCCAGGCCAAGGAGTCTGCACCACTTGAGGCATGTGGACTCATAGCCGGCACTACTGGCCTGGCCAAGATGGTAATACCGATGAGCAACCTGGACCAATCACCGCAGCACTTCATGATGGATCCTAAGGAACAGTTCGCAGCAGCCAAGACCATCAGAAAAAACGGCTACCAACTCCTTGCCATCTACCATAGCCATCCATCTAGCCCTGCAAGACCTTCTGCAGAGGACGTACGCCTTGCCCTGACGCCTGATGTCGCACATGTAATCATATCATTGGTACAGCCAAGCACGCCAGAAGTCAGGGCATTTAAGATCGAAGACGGCGTGATTGAAGAGGAGGAATTGGAGATCGTAGATGAACAATAATCGGTCGGTCATGCAGATACCCCAGTCCATCATCGAGGACATAAACCTGTACAAAGAGGCCCTTGGCAGGTTCCTTTCAGGCCAGATGGCCGCTGATTCGTTCAAGGCCAAACGCGTGCCAATGGGGATCTATGAACAGAGGACCTCTCATACCTACATGGTCCGGATCAGGATACCAGGAGGGATCGTTTTCGCAGAACAGCTAGAGGCCATAGCTGATCTGTGCACACGTTATGGCAATGGCACTGTGCACCTGACCACAAGGCAGGATATCCAGCTACACGACATACGGATCGAGGACACATCCGCGATCATAGATGCCTTGCTTGAGGCAGGACTTATGACCAGGGGTGGCGGAGGCAACACGGTCAGGAATTGCACGGCATGCCCGAGATCTGGCGTATGCCCAGATGAGGTCTTTGACGTCAGGCCCTATGCAGTGGCATTGACCGAGTATCTTGTGCAATTCCGTAGTTCATTCAATCTACCGAGGAAGTTCAAGATCGCCTTCTCAGGTTGCAGCAAGGACTGTGCACTAGCCTCGGTGGCAGACCTCGGTTTCTTCGCGCACATAAAGGAAGGCAAGAAGGGGTTTTCGGTCTATGCAGCAGGCGGTCTGGGGCCTAACCCGGCAATCGGTGTCCAGATAGAGGACTTTATCGAGGAACGAAAGATATTCCAGACCGCACAGGCCATCAAATCGGTCTTTGATCTGCATGGTGACAGGGCCAATAGACATAGGGCGAGACTGAGGTATGTGCTGGCAAGATCAGGGCCAGGAGGCCTACGCAAGGAGTATCAGACACAGATACAGTGGATCACCAAAGAAGGGCTGCCCGGCACCGTGCCAAACCTGTCAGAGGTCTCTGACAGGATTGCAATGGACCTGCAACCTGGACAGGCAAATGGCCTACCAGTCTCACCTTTTGACCTGATGCCGGAAAAGATCAGCGGCTACTACACCATAAGGCTTCATATACCGGATGGCAACATATCAGGCCAAGACCTGGTACAAATAGCGAGGATAGCCCAGAGCTTCAGCCCAGGTCTGATTCGGACCACACAGGACCAGGACCTCCTCCTTGTGTCCGTGCCAAGGACCAGCATCGGTGCGGTGACAGGTGAGCTGCAGAAACTGTCCTTTTGGCCGTGTGACCAAGGTCTGCCAAGGGTCGTCTCATGTGCCGGTGCAGCTACCTGCAGGTTGGGGCTTTGCCTTTCAAGGAACCTGGCAGCCGCTATCCGCCAGCGGCTGACAGGCATGCAGGTGCCTAGCGAGCTACAACACAAGACCATCCGTATAAGCGGCTGCCCCAACAGCTGCGGCCAGCACTATATTGCCGACATAGGACTAGCTGGTAGGGCCTATAGGGCAATAGGCGGACTTGTACCATGCTATGACGTATTCTTTGGCGGCCGATGCCAAGAAGGGCACGCAAGGCTCGGCAGGTTCGTAGCAACGGTCCCAGCAACACAAGTGCCAATGATGATCGCAGAGCTATTCTCTTCCAGTCTCGAAGACCCAGAGAAGATCGTCCGCAGATATGCAATCGAGGCTCAGGATTCTATCCCAGGCCACTGGTACTGCGACATAGGCACCTGTGAACCATTCTCGCTAGCAGGCAGGGGGCCAGGGGAGTGCGGTGCTGGTGTCCTGGAGCTGATACACAATGACATAAGAAAGGCCAAAGAGGCCCTGGCACGTGCCAAGAGAACGGCTCAACACCAGGTCATGTTAACCGCTGCAAGACATGCTGCCAGGGCCCTACTGATTACATTTGGCATCGAGGCAAACAATGACAGCGAGATCCTAGATCATTTCAGGGCAAATCTGGTCGAGAAGGGCTGGGTCAGGCCCACAAGCCTGGATGTATGTCAAGCTATCTTCTCTGGCAAGGTGACAGACCAGGAGGTCCTTTATGAGCTCCAGGACCTAGTCCAAAGGATCGAGGCACTATTCCTATCCATTGACAGTGACCTGCGCTTCAGGTTGGAACCATTCGGCCAAACCCAGACTGGACCGGACAAGGCCAAGACCGAGATACTTGACCTGAGGGGCGTTGCCTGTCCGCTGAACTTCGTAAAGGCAAAGCTTGCCCTAGAGCAGATACCTCTGGGTGAAGGTCTCTGTTTGATCCTGGATGATGGCGAACCCAGCCAGAAGGTACCTGCAAGCCTTGCAGAACAAGGCCACCGCATAGTATCTATGCAAAGATCCGACAGTTGGGTCTATCTACATGTGATAAGGGCTAGATGAGAAGGACAACAGATGCGTATAGCTAATGACATGACAGAGCTCATAGGTAGGACGCCGCTGGTCAGGCTCAACCGCATAGCAGCGGACTGTCCAGCACAACTGGTGGCAAAACTAGAATTCTTCAACCCTGCAAGCAGCGTCAAGGACAGGATTGGTGTTGCAATGATCCGGGCCGCAGAAGAACAAGGACTGCTGCGGCCTGGCCAGACCATAGTAGAACCAACCAGCGGCAACACAGGTATTGCCTTGGCGTGGGTGGCAGCTGCAAAGGGCTATAGGTTGATACTGACCATGCCAGAGTCCATGACCATCGAGAGGAGAAAACTCTTGAGACTATTGGGTGCAGAGCTTGTCCTCACACCTGCCGAGCAGGGCATGGCTGGAGCAGTAGCCAGGGCACAACAGATCGTACAAGAGTTACCTGATGCATTCATGCCACAGCAATTCCGGAATCCAGCCAACCCCTTGATACACAGAAAGACTACTGCAGAGGAGATCTGGCAGGATACAGATGGCAAGGTTGACATGGTAGTGGCTGGGGTTGGTACTGGTGGGACGATCACAGGTGTAGGCCAGGTACTTAAGCAAAGGAAGCCATCTGTGAGGATGGTGGCTGTCGAGCCCGCTGGGTCGCCTGTATTGTCGGGCGGCAGACCTGGACCCCACAAGATCCAGGGCATAGGAGCTGGCTTTGTGCCCCAGGTCCTGGATAGATCTGTTATAGATCAGGTCATCCAGGTGCAGGATGAACGGGCATTTGAGATGTCTAGGGCCCTGGCCAGGATGGAAGGCATCCTTGCAGGCATATCATCTGGCGCAGCGGTTGCGGCTGCCATCCAGGTGGCGAAGGACAGGGCCAATGCTGGAAGGCTGATCGTGGTGATACTACCTGACACAGCAGAGCGATACACCAGAACTACGCTTTATGACTAGAACCAGCGTCTTGGATAGGATCAAGATATTCGAGCCAAGCCTGTGGCCTTGGAGGCCTCGCAAGGGACCTGACCGGCAGATCGCGGTGCTCATGAGTGGTGGGGTAGATAGCAGCATCACCGCCTATCTGCTTCAAGAGGCAGGCTGGGAGGTGCTTGGTATAACGATGAAGATCCCGACAGCCAGCGATAGTAGTAGGACCTGCTGCGGCGCCCAGGCAGCATTTGTCTGCCATCAATTGGGCATGTGCCACTACTTTCTGGATGTCACAGACCTGTTTCTTGCCACGATCATTGAACCATTTCGCAGGGCCTACGGGCTTGGCCTAACGCCTAATCCATGCGCGGCATGTAATAGCGTCCTCAAGTTCAATCTGCTCTGGAATTTCATTGAAAGGCAGTTTGGGATAAGATACCTTGCCACTGGCCATTATGCCAAGGTCGTCAGGATCCAAGATGGATGGACC
Organism: Sedimentisphaerales bacterium; assembly: GCA_029907605.1. Lineage (GTDB taxonomy): Bacteria > Planctomycetota > Phycisphaerae > Sedimentisphaerales > Anaerobacaceae > DTPU01. The sequence continues at coordinate 18,764 of JARYLO010000010.1, read as the reverse complement.
ATAGCCATGGCAGAGGATACGGGCAAGGATCAAAGTTATTTCTTGTATGGCATTAAACCCCACAGGCTGGGCAGTCTGATACTGCCGCTAGGTACTTGGAAGAAGACCGATGTAAGGGCACTAGCTAACAGGTTGGGCTTGTCTGTGGCAGAAAGACCTGAGAGCATGGATCTATGTTTCCTCCCCGATAGCAACCTTGCAGAGATCCTTGGCCCGCACAGAGGCAGGCCCGGGATGGTGTTGGATAGCGATGGCAAGGTGCTGGGGACACATCAAGGCATCGGCCTTTATACCTTGGGCCAGCGCAAGGGCCTGGGTATAGCAATGGGCCAACCTATGTATGTCTCCGCCATAGACCCAAAGGCCAATACGATCACGTTAGGTACAAGGGATCAGGTCTGCAGGCGATCGGTAAACGCCGATCATCTTCGGGTATTGATACCATCTAGCCTGCGTGAAGGTGGCCGATACAAGGGAAAGATCAGGTCTTATGGGCCAGCCCAACCATGTACAATCTCGCAAATACATGGAGATCAGATCCAAGTGGAATTCGAGGAACCTCAGTTTGCCCCATGTCCAGGGCAGAAGCTTGTCTTGTATGACCAAGAGGACCGCATAGTAGCCGGGGGCACGATTACGGCACAAAAGGGCTTTACCCTAGTAGAGCTGCTGGTGGTCATATCCATGATTGGGCTGCTGCTGGGCCTCTTGATGCCATCCCTTGGCAAGGCCAGGTCCTTAACCAAGAGGACACGGTGTGCATACAACCTAAGGCAGGTCCACCTGGGCTTCGAGATATACGGCCAGACCTATGACCAATTCTATCCTGCGGCCCAGGACCCAGTCAGCCTCAAGCCCTACTATTGGTTGTGGATGGGAAGGGGTTGGAGGGATCTGCTCAGGCCGTATCTGGCCAATGACATCGATGCCAACAATCCATCCGTCCTTTGGTGCCCTGAGGATCTCACTGACAAGGCAAAGTACCAGTCCACCAGCTATGCGTACTCCATGTGCTTCTACCACAGCCCAGAACAGATAAACCAGATGGATAGCCCTGCTGACACTTATGATGTCAATAGGATAAGGCCCACCATACCCCAGAGGTTCAGCCAGGTCCACAGGCCTACTGCCAAGGTCCTAGCAGGGGAGTGGTTTGCGAACCACTGCAAGATTGAAGACGACAAGGGCTGGTGGATATGGGCGGGCTCCAGGAACCTCCTGTTCTCAGATGGGCATGTAGGGTTTGTGGAAGCAAAGCAGATCCTACCTGCCAGGGACGGCAACCCAAACCCATGTCTGACGACAGACGGGATCAGGGGGATCGACCTGCCACCATAAAAAAAGCGACTGGCGTAATACCAGTCGCGTTGGCGGACAGTTACAGCTACAAGGGCCGAGGTACAGACTAGCCCTTGACCTTGATCTTTACGGCCCTGGCCTCTTGTGCCTTCGGCAACCTTATGGTCAGGATACCATCCTTGCAGGAGGCCTCGACCTTGTCGGTCTCCACCTCTGTAGGCAAGTAGATATCCCGCCTGAAGCTGCCATAGGCACTCTCTGCGTGGTAGTAGCCCTTTTCTTGTACCTCCTTGGTCTGCTTCTTCTCGCCAGTAATGGTCAGGACGTCTCCTCTGATGGATATATCGATCTCCTCAGGCTTGCAACCAGGGACCTCCGCCCTGACCACTACGGCGTCGTCCTCATCAAGGACGTCTACTACGGGCCACGCCCTTTGACCTACGAAAGGCCAGTCCCACCTCTTGAAGAAGCCCTCGAACAGATCATTGACGCTCTTGGTCAACTCCGCCAATTCATCCCTTCTTCGTTTGACCAACATATGCCATCACCTCCTTTCTTTGGATCTTCGCGGCTTCACCAAGACCAATAGCAAAGTCCGTGCCACCATCCCATGGAGGAATATACGCGCACAGAAAGGGGATAGGTGAGGCTGCAGTTGAGGATGGACTGCCAAAATGGCAGTGCTCCAGACTGAGACCAAGAGGTTGCCATTGCTAGAAAAAAGACAGGCTTCTCACGATAATCTCATCGTCGGTTGTATAAGCTTCTTATTGTTCGCTGGGTGTGTACCCGGCTCGGTATGCGGTTTTCTTTAAAGGAGAAAGTCTATGCTAAAGCGACACTGGAAATTGACGGTAGGATTACTGATCGTCTCTGGGCTGCTAGTCTGTGTGGGGGCAGCGGTTACCAAGGAGCGGTCCGGAAAGGACCAGGCCCTCAGGATCGACCAGGTCCCTGAGCCAGTAAGGGCTGCGGTCCTGGCCCTCGGAGGGACCATACAGTCGGTAGAGATGGAAACAGAAGAGGGGCAGACCATCTATGAGGTCAAGGCCTTAGTAAATGGCCAGAAGAAGGAGCTCAAGTTTGCTGCTGATGGGGGGCTCATAGCTGGCAAGGACAAGGAGGACCTAGATGACGAGGATCAGGAGGAAGAAGAGGAGGATCAGGATCAGCATGTCTCGATCGACCAGGTACCTCAAGCAGTCAGGCAGACCATCCTCCAGGCAGGTGGTCAGGTAAAGGAGATAGAAGGAGATAGAACTTGAGGACCAGGACGGCCAAGCAGTGTATGAGGCGGAAATCGTACTCGATGGTCAGGAGCTAGAACTAAAGGTAGCACCAGATGGGACGCTCCTGGGGACCGAGGAAGAAGAAGACCAACAGGAGGATGACTAGGGGGTATCTAGATAAGGCAAGGGAATCTCACAGAACCGCTAAGTAGTGGCTGGCCACTACTTAGCGGTTATCATTATGGCCAAGACAGGTATGCGTCTATTGGTCATCGAAGATTACCAACCATTGAGGCATTCCCTGGTCAGTGGCCTGCAAGAACATGGATTTGCAGTGGACAGTGCTGCCGACGGTGAGGAAGGCCTTTGGCACGCCACTACCAATGACTATGATGTGATCATCCTTGATATCATGCTGCCCGGTCTAGATGGCCTGGAGATCCTCAAGCAACTGAGGGCCAAGAACAAGCAGACGTCAGTATTGATCCTGACCGCCAAAGATACATTGCAGGATAGGGTAACCGGTCTTGACCTGGGCGCGGATGACTATCTGGTAAAGCCATTCTCGTTCCAGGAACTGCTTGCCCGTACCAGGGCATTGATTCGAAGGCGTTACGCCCAAAAGAACCCAACCATACAGTTAGGCGATTTGTTCATAGACCTGATATCGCAAAGGGTGTGGCTGGCAGGTCAGGAGATCCGGCTTACGGCTAAGGAGTATGCACTCCTTGAGTACCTTGCTATGCGGGCTGGTCAGGTAGTAAGCCGCACCGATATCTGGGAACATGTCTATCAGTTCGAGTCAACTGCCTCGAGCAATGTGGTTGATGTGTACATCGGTTACCTGCGAAAGAAACTGGATCGACCGCGCAAGCCCAGCCTCATCCAAACCATAAGAGGCAGGGGCTATATGCTGAAGGCAGGCCAATAATGCCCTCTTTAAAGTCCAGGCTCATTGTCAATGTCTTCTGCTGGGTCCTGATCCTCCTGTTTTTCTTTGGCACGGTCGTCTACCTGATGATACGCCATGCCCTTCTTGCACAATTCGACGCCTCACTGGGATCGCTGGCAGGGATCGTAGCAGGATCTACTGAGGTCGATCAGGAAGGCATAGAGCTGAATAGCGCCATCCGCCAGGTCCCTGCCTTCGCTGGTGAGGATGGCCTAACGTACCTGCAGATCTGGGATAGTAAAGGCCAGGTAGTGGCGGCCTGGCCACCAGGCAAGCAGATGGCATTGGACCGGATCTCCACACGGCCAAACGAGCTGGCCTTTGCGATGATCCAAGAAAAGGATGAAAGGCCCATAAGGGCTGCCTGGCTGACCTTTCGGCCTCTGGCTGCAGAAGATGATGAACAAGACAACACCAAAGGCATTGCCGTGGATCATTTTACCATGCTAGTTGCCGCAGATGCCACGGAGCTCTTAAGGCAGATCGCGATGGTCAGGTGGTTGCTTATATGTGCAGCAGGTCTAACGACAGGGCTATCTGTGTTCGTGGCTGGCCACGTAGCCAATAGGGGGCTTGCCCCAATAAACTCAATGGCCAGCCAGATCGCGGCCATAAAGGAGGAGGACCTGGGAGCCCGGATAGACGATGGTGCCATTCCCGGCGAACTTGTGCCCATTGCGACGAGGCTCAATCAACTCCTCGACAGGCTCCAAGAGGCCTTTGAGAGGGAAAGGCGTTTTTCAGCAGATGTGGCACATGAACTGAGGACCCCACTGGCTGGGATACGGACTACCATCGAGGTAGCCCTGCAAAGGACGCGTGAATCACACGAATACCGCTCGGCCTTGTCCGCCTCTTATCAGATCGTTCAGGCCATGGAGGCGATGGTCCACAATCTGTTACTACTGGCGCGTTTAGAAGGTAAGCGAATACCGCTACGCAAGGAGCGAATAGGGCTATTCGGACTGATCGATTCATGTTGGACGCAGTTCGAACAGCGGGCAGCCGCCAGACAGCTCGAGTTCAAGAACCTGCTGCCAGCCGACTTGTCAGTGACTGCGGATAGGCAATTGTTACAGATGGTCGTCTGCAACCTACTGGAGAATGCAACAGAATATGCGGATCAGTCGGGCCAGATATGCATAGCCGGCCGTCAATTAGGTCAGTTCGTTGAGATGACTATATCCAACACCGGCTGTAGGCTGACCAGCGAACAGGCAAGGCATGTGTTTGAGCCCTTCTGGAGGGCGGATCCCGCAAGGACGGCCACTGGTAGTCACTGTGGTCTGGGGCTTACCATAGTTGAACGCCTGATGCAGGCAATTGGGGGATCGGCCCATGCAGAGGTCCGGCCAGATGGCCTCTTCACGGTCAGACTTGTCTTCGGCCGGGCCCTAACGGAGCAGGAGGGATTCGAACCCCCGTCACCCGAAGGGTGAAGCGGTTTTCAAGACCGCCGCCTTAAACCACTCGGCCACTGCTCCAACAATCTCATTCTAATGTGCAGGTCGGTCTGGTTTCAAGCCGCCTCATCCAGGGGCAAGCGGCCTTCTGCGGGCAGTCCTTACATCCACACCGCCTGGAGACTAGCGGCAGGATCAAGAAGCCATCTACAGAGAATGCGATTGTAAGGATCGTTGTGACAGGGTCGATGCCCCGCCATACACCTAATAACAACGGCACCAATGGTATCAGCCAGAGCGGCACTATCACAGGGATATGCCTGCGAAACTGCTGCTGGAAGGCGAGGCAGTCAGCCCTTTGCCTGAGGGTCGCTGCGATCAGCCCATAGCCGCACGGACAGGACCTTGTGCCCCAGAACCGACAGTAAGGACACACAAACAGCATGGTCCACAAGGCCCCGATCAGCCCATAACATAGATAACCTATGGCCCACCACCTACCAGGCCATCGCCACAGGACTGTCCCTCCAAGACAGACCATGAGGATGTACGGGAGATTGTGGAGCAGGACCTCTAGACCACTGTACTGGCGCAGGTTGGCTTGATCACGGTTCTTCATCCAGTACCTCGAAGACCTTCAGTATCCGATCCAATGCGCCATATGGCCTGGTCCCTATGTCCACGGTCAGGCGATCATCATAGTTCCTGCAGGTCTGGACATGGCCATCAGCATAGAGGCAGTTGCTGACCTGCCGTTTGTGGCTGGTCCTTGTCTTGACCTGGAATGGGGCAAGGGATGGGTGGGCAAGGAACTGTACATCGGTCACGAGCGACCTTATGGGCAGGCCATTACGGTTCCTACCAAGGCTACTTAGCCGCACATGGAACTGCTCGGGCCTGCCTGTCAGCAATGCAATGGAGGCGTGGCGATAGTAGTAATCACACTGGGCCTGGCCCTTTCCCACCAATGCCAACTGCTCCCTCGCCTCGGAGGGCTGGTCGGCCCCCGGACAGAACAACACCAATGGCTGCTGTGCGAGATAGTGCCTCAACAAAAGGCCAAGTCCTACTGGTGCACCATCCTCGAGGGATAAAAGGCTGGTCACATTCCCTGTAACGGTGTAGAAGTTCGATCCAGTCACTGGTCTGCCCTCTGGTCCAAACGGTATGGTGTCGTCAAAATCGTGGGCGTAAAGGTGGATGGCGGTACCGACCTGTCGCAGGTTCGCACAACAGGCCGCCCGCCTTGCCCTATCCCTGACCGCACTTGCAGCAGGAAGGACCATGGCCATCAGCACAGACATGACGGCCATCACCACAAGGATCTCCACAAGGCTCAGACCACTTGGGCCAGCATGGATAGATCTGGTCACTGATCTGCGATCCCGCAGACACAAAGCCTCACGTCGTCCAACACCCAGAATCCACCTGCCTGTCCTGCTGCACGCAGCCCAATCCCAATAGGCCTCCCTAACCATGGATCGCCGCTTGTTACTGCAGGTAGATACAAGACTGCCTGCACAAGCTGACTGGATGATAGGCCTGCAGGGCCAACAGATCCAACAGAAATCTCGTGGCGACCCCGATCATCTAGGTAAAACAGATACAGCTCCAGCCGGTCCTGGACTGCAGGAGGGAATCGCCAGGAGATCCCTACACCTACACTGAGCCTGTATGCACAGCCCAAACTATATTTGGCATCCAAGACCTGCTCTATCCCATTGCCCTCTTGACTACCGAGGAAGGCCAACTGAAGGCCTGTGGCATTTGCAAGTCTATCAGGACTGCCCTGTGCGGTGTTGATAAACAAACCGGTGTTGGTACTACCAAGAGGATCGCGATCCAGCTCCGTCCATGCCCCCATATAAGGCACAACGCCAAAGCCGTTTGGGTCGATGGCAGGCTCCTCAAAAGAACCGTTAGGAACGAGTATCTCCTCTGGCATCAACTCCATTAGGATCACGTTATCTAGTAGCCACAAGCCCTCCCAGTTCCCACCAGCCGTGATCTCCAGGCCGATCTGACTGCCGGCCCACGAATCCTTACGGTAAACCATATCAGAGCACAGGTATCCCCTGGTCAGTGTCCCTGACTGCAGGTCCTCAGCGCGCCATTTAGTTGATGCAACATCGACGACCCCGCCGCTTTCTACGCCATATAGTTTGACCTTCAGTTGTGAATTAGGTTCTGCCACCGATGAAGGCCAAATACCCACACAGCTACAGAACAGATACTTGCACCCTTCCATGAACCTCCAATCCAGATCCTGCCTCAGCCCGAGGCCGTACCTTGCCTCTATGAAGGCGACCTGCGAACCTTCAGCTCCAACCAGTTGGCCAAGGGCACTAGCACGGATGACCCCTATCTCAGATCCTGTTGGGCCAACGGGTACCCATCCATCTACAGTAAACAGCTTTGACGAACCAGTCGGATCTATTGCCGGCAGCTCAAACGATGGATTGGCCAGGGCCAACGGAACGCCGAACCACTGCTCGAGCTTGAGATCGTCCAAGACCCAGAATCCACCAGGCCTTCCCTCTGACACTATACCTATCCATATCTGCTTGCCCACAATAGGATCATCGGCCTGCACCACCAAGAAGAGATCCACATATAGCAATTGCCTCCAACTTGTACCTTCAGGACCGATCTGACGGCTGACTAATCGATGCAATCCTGCCTGGTCCTCGTAGAGGAACTCCAGCGATAATCTATCATCCTCAGCGGGTGGGAATCGCCAGGATATCCCTATACCTACACTGAGCCTATACACAGATCCTGTCTGATAGCAGGTATCCAAGGCCTGTCTAAATCCGTTGCCCCTCTCGGTACCAAGAAAGGCCAGTTGCAACCCATCTGCATCCTCCAGCCTATCAGGGCTGCCCTCAGGTGTATTCAGGAAGACGCCTGTGTTGGTACTGCCAATGGCATCGCAATCCAGTTCTATCCATCCATCCGCTATAGGCACCACCCCAAATCCAGTAGGATCTATGGCAGGTGCCTCGAAAGAAGGATTGGCAACAGGCAGCTGGACGGACCATGCCAGGTTAGATACTACCAACGCTATCGCTGCGATAAGACTTATTCTGAACATAGCCCCTCCTTTATTGCCGCATTAGGAGTCACAAGAAGCCCTATGGGCGTAGGTCAACGCAAACGATCTGACCTTCGGCGTTCCTTGCATAGAGCAACCCATTGGCCAATACCGGGGAAGTCCAACATTTACCTTCTAGGATCTGGGCTGAGGCCAGCTCCTTAAACCCATCAGGCCTGGCATCCGCAATAACGAGCCTGCCATTCTCGGATAGTATGACCAGCTTGCCGTCGGCCAGGATCAGAGAACCTACACCCATCCCTCCAGCGCTCCACATCAACCTGCCAGATGCGGCCTCAATGCACCTCAGCTTGCCGCTATCGCCGCCACCGACCTGACCATCAAAGCCATAGATATAGCCGTTCCATAGGATGGAGCTATTGATATGGTTGCACATGGCCCTGCTAGTCCAGATGGCCTCGGGATGATCTGCCTCTATCCTGAGCAGTGCACAACCCTTGTTGTAGCCAGATGAGACAAAGAGCATGCCATCAACCACGATAGGGTCTGCGGCGTTGATATCCCAACTGGTCTTCCATGGATATCGCCAGAGCACCTTGCCTGTCCTTGGGTCGACGCCCACTACCTCTGCCAGGCCCATAAGCACGGCCGTTTCCTTCCCTGCCAAGGTGCCAATGACCCCAGTGGAATACCCACAAGGCCCGGTCCCATTCTGCCATGCGACCTGACCATCCTTCTTCATCAATGCAAGGCCTGCGTCCCCGGCATTGTATATCACCAGATCCTCATAGATGACTGGCGAGCCTGCAAAGCACCATCTGGGAGGCCTTATGCCCAATTCTTCTGCCAATTGCCGCTTCCATATGACCTTGCCGGTGACCGCATCCAGGCAGAATGCATCTGCTGCCTTGCTGATGGTATAGACACGGCCTTGATCTACCGTAGGTGTGGCGGAGGGACCTCCTTCATACAGGTCTGGATAAAGCGGGCATGGGTAGTTGTGCCGCCAGAGCACCTGGCCGGTCAATGCATCCAGGCAATAGACGCTATCTGTTTCAGCTCGATTGCCCATTGCATATACCCGGCCACCCATGACCGCCATGGAGGAAAAACCAGTCCCGATCTGCCCCTTCCAGAGTATCGAGACATCCCCTTGCCAGACGGTCTTTAGCCGTTCCTGCCTGGCAATACCGTTGCGATCAGGCCCACGCCAGTTGGGCCAATCAGCAGCAATGGCGACAGAGACGATGCTTATAAATACCGCCAACCTGCCTGCCAAGCCCCAGTGCATCTTCTGTCGGCCTGTTAACACACAATCGCCAGGTCTATTGGGACTCAGGGATAGGTTGACCTGCGATCAGCCTAAAGACTGCCACATACAGGGCTGGCTCACTGATCACGCCATATTCTACCCGCTTCCAGACAGGATGGGTGAAGACCGACTCCTCGTTACAGAGCCCGACATGTCCATCCTTGTATACGGCGTTCACAGCATAGGTCCTGTTCCGCCTGTGGCTTATGTGGTCTAGGTGCCTGACCACATCGGTCATGAATGGCAGGCTGGGATCCAACAGGTCTATCCTCTTGGCCGTCTCTATCGACTCACCCTTGGCATTCAAAGCATAGTTCTTGGCCAAAGGTAGATATGTATAACCCATCCTGACCCACTGATTGTGTGTCGTACCATCTACTAGACCTGAATTATAGTTCTGCGGCAACGTGCCCCATGGCGGCGGATTGTTGTAGGATTCGAACTTGTACAGCAGGTCGAAATTGGATGGGCAATAGAACAATCTTGGGTCTGAGACATATCTGCCGGTGTACAACACAGCCACCTTCATAGGAATCGGTCTGCCTGTTGCATCTACGTAGTCGCTGCGATATAGGGCATAAGAATGCCTTATATCACCATAAGGCGGCAACTGGCCGGACCAATCAGTGGCATATGCATGCAGTGCAGTGCCGACCTGTCGCAACTGCGTTGCGCATCTAGTCCGCTTTGCCGACTCCCTGACGCGTGCGAGGCTGGGCAGCAGTATCCCCATGAGCAAAGCGATGATCGCGATCACCACCAGCAATTCAATCAGTGTAAATGCCTTCTCTCTGTATCGCATATCTAACCCCCTTACGGCCATAGTTGATAAGCACCCCAATTCTGGGCAAGCAATGCGAAGTCGAGCAGGTTCACTATCTTGGAACCATCCGGTTCGGCTGTATAGATCTCGCCTGCAGCAAGCAAAGGCCTTGCAAATCGGTAGCTGCTGGAATTTGAGGCCACAAGACCAGAGGTCTCGTCAAACTTATATTGGACCATCATCTGATCGCTGGGTCCTGCACCTTGGGCAAGGGCGGCAATCTCATCGGCAGACAAGGGCCTGTCATACACACGGAAGTCGTCATATGTGGCCTTGATAAACCCGCTTGCCCCATCGCCAAAGCAGCCGATGCTGACACCCTTTGCACCACCAGTATGCCTTGGCCTGCCAACCAGTTTACCTATCAGCAGGCCGTCACCATATAGCTCTCCAGTGCACAGACCATCAGGTGTATCACGGAGGACAAATGCCACATGCCTCCACTGATCCACCCCAACCCTCAGATCCGGGGAGTAGTCCTCCACGAAATGGACCCGCACCGAATCAGTGCCCCTGGTCCTGATGTATATCCTGTAAGGCGCGGATGCCGCATTCTGGAAGCTGAACACATACGGGTATGTATCCGGGAATTGGCTTATCCTGACCCAGGTGGCAATAGTCTTATTGTGGAAATTGCCAAACATTGCATCATCCAAGTCCACCCAGTCATCCAGGCCGTCCAACTCTAGACTGCGGCCGCGTACTGGGTCTTGGACCCACTGCTGGGTTTGACTGGCAAAGTTCTTCAGTATCCCGTCACTGCCACGATCAATAAAGTCCTGTTGTAACCAGCCTTGCGCCATCAAGGCCAGGTCCTGTATATCCACGTCACAATCCATGTCCAGGTCCCCGACAGGCCTGCTGAGCTGTGGCATGCACCTGGGTAGGTAAAGCCTTATATCATCAACATAGAGTACACCAGAACCACCTGCACTTGCGCCGCTAGGATTGCCTATACCGATGGACAGGCTGGTCACCGAACGGAGATCCACCCCTGCCCTTGTTAGATCAATATTCCATTCGTGCCATTTGGCCTCCTGCAGGTAGACCATCGGGCCATCATATGGGATCCTAACGCCATTGATCTTGACATAGAGCTGCTCAGACTGATCCAGGGTGTTTGAAGGGGCACCATAGAACCACAAGGACAATGCCTTCACAGGCCATCTGGTCCAGTCGCGACCCAAGGCAAGGTATGCTGGATCAACGGTCACCTCAGAGTAATACACCGTGGTCTGGCCAAACATGTTCGTTCCATCGTTGTCGTAAAAGATCTTCAACGATTGCTGGCCACTATGCACGATTCCTTTGTTAGGATCCACAACCGAGCCTGTACCATTGCCCTGCACAGGCGAAGGGATCGTCCAACCTGCCCCATCCCTCCATGTATACCAGATACGGCTGCCTGGTGCAGGCGGAGGGCCGGGCTGCTCCGCATCCCCATAAGACTCCATATCGTCCACAACCACATAATTGGCCACGGTAAACTGCCAGACATCCCCCTTCCATGGGCTGCCAGCAGGTGCCGAAGGATTGTCGTTTACCTCATCTACACGCCAATAGTAGGTCTTGCCTAGCTCTAAGGTCCCAGGATCGAACATGGCCTGGGTGGTCTTGCCCTTGTACTCAGGCTTGCTTGGATCTGCATCTGCAACCGCCTGTCTATCCTCCCCGAAATAGATGTTGTGGTAGGCCGCATACTTTCCCTTGCTCCAGGTAAGCTTGATGCCAGCAGGGGTCCATTCGGGCTGGGAAAGGTGGGCAGGCCTCGGATCCCACGCGTACTCGGCTGCAGGCCGTGTGGCAGTAACAGTGGTGGTGTCAGTCTCGGGATCGTATGTAACCACCACCTTGCCAATACCACCGTAGCCGACCAGCCAACCCCTGCTTATATAGGCATTGACCGTATCCACGTCATTGCCATCCAGTATCAGGCGGCCCTCGGTGATATCCATGTAGGGCGTTCCGTAGATATCTGCGGGTGCCCTGAGGTTGCTGGCCACGACCGTGCCACCATAGAGATAGAAAAAGGCCTTGCCTGTGGTAGTGGAGCTATTGCCCTGGGCCAGCTTTATCTGATCAGTCACATCGATCAGACCACCAGTCATATACACCGTTCCGGTCCCATAGGTGGCCAGCTCAAAATCGTCCGAACCATAGCCGGTCACGTTCAGCACGCCACCAAGCATGTACAGAAAACCTGTAGCCCCACCGTTCTTGCCTATCTCGACCTTGTCTGCGACATTGACGGTACCACCCTTGATGATCATTACGCCATAAGACCGGTTGTTCATGCCGATCCAGAGCCTACCCTTGTTGCTTGTGCTTATGGTACCCCCGGAGACCGTGATTATGCCGTTGGCGTCCACTGCGTTGGCTATCCTGATGTTGCCTGCGCTGGTAAGTGAGCCTCCCCGGACCTCGAGGCCACAACGGACCTGCTTGGTCAGGCCAGGCACGTCCAAGACCATACACTTGGCATCCACACCCTCCTCTATGACACAATTCACATCTGGTAGGTCTATTGCCACCGCGTCATTGATAGTGGGAACCTTATCTGTGTCCCAGTTGGCAGGTACATCCCAACGCGGCGAATCCCCTCCTGCATCCCAGACTGCCAATTGCCCCCAGATCCCTCCTGTAAAGACAACTACCACGGTCAAAGACCAGGCCATCAACCTCGAACTAATCATGTCTAGACCTCCGAATTACCTTTTTAATCACCCGAAATACCAATAGCATGGCCTATCTTGCCAGTATCCTGGACGCCTCTGTTTTTACTGCCCTGGCACTCATTGCTTATTGTGCCAAGCCCGAAGGACAAATACAAGCCTCTACCTGTCAGGGGACCCGGTTTTTCTGCTATCTCCAGGCCAATGCACCTGTAGGGCAGGCCCGTACACAATGGGCTGCACACCGCTCGATGCCCTCTGCTAACCCCTTGCCAAACGGCACACCCAGGCCCATCTGGAACCCCCTGCCGATAAACGTCAGGCCGTATCTTTCCTGATAGAGCCTTGTCAGCCTCACGCAGATCCCGCAACTGATGCACTTGCCAGGCTCGTAGATCAAATCTGGGTGGTCCAGTACCAGGGCAAAGGCCCTCCTGGACCCCTTGAATCTGGATTGCCTGGCCTGATATAGGTCTGCAAGCCGCCTCAGCCCGCAGGATTGGGCCTTCCTGCAATCACAATGAAGACACCTTGCCGCCTCTTGCCTACCCTCAGCCAGGCTGAAACCCACCTGCTCCTCCACAGGCCTGACCTGCCGGTCCTTGCTTGCAAGCAGGATCATCTGATCAAGTACCCCCCTGTCCACCTGACCGATGTGGCTGTTGAAAGGCATCCGAATCCCCTGTATCGGCATACCTTGCACGTACTGACGGACGCAGTGAGCAATAGCCCTGCCCTCTGCCAGGGCCCTGCTAACCATCCGCCTTGGCCTGACCGCATCGCCTGCAGCGAAAACGCCAGGAAGATCCGTCTGATATGTCTGGCTGTCTACAGATAGGCCATCGGCCCCTGCGGACAGGCCTAACTGGCTGGCCTGCTGACCTGCTGTGGCCCCAATGGCCAGGACCACTGCATTGAATTGCGATCTAAGGGTCCGCAGTGGTATGTCTTTGCCCACCCTTATCCCCATCTGCATCTGCAGGCCAGTATCCAGGATCGTCCTGATCTCCGCATCCAATAGACCCCTTGGAAGGAACTTCTCGCCTACATCCCTCAGCGTACCGCCAGGCTCAGACCTGTCATCAAACACCGTCACTGAGATACCGGCCCAAGCAAGGTAGTAAGCGCAGGCAAGCCCTGCTGGGCCTGCCCCAACTACGGCCACCCTTGCCGACCTAGGTGCCTCAGGCGTTGGTGCGAATGGGCTTGGGGCATGGAGGTCAAGTTCAGCAACCAATCTCTTCAGTAGGCATATTGCTACAGGTTCATCTAGCCTACCCCTACGGCAGGCCTTCTGACATGGGGCGTTGCACAGCCTACTAGCCACTGCCGGCATGGCTATGGTGGACTTGACGACCCTTATTGCGCCGGCTAGATCGGCCTGGGCAATGGCCCTGATCATGGCTGGGATAACCATGTGTGCAGGACAGGCCAACTGACATGGTGCCATGCAGTCCCCGACATGATCGCTCAACAATAGCTCCAGCGCCGTACGCCTGGCCTGATGGATCTGGGGATCAGAGGTGAGCACCTCCATGCCATCAGCGACCTTTGCTGCGCATGCAGGGACCAGGTCCCTTACCCCAGAGACCTTCACCACACAGAGCATGCAAGAGGTACCCCCTCCCAGCCCTTCCAAGAAACAGAGGGTAGGTATCTCGATCCCTGCAGACCTTGCCGCCTCCAATATGGTAGTACCCGGCGGGACCGTAACAGACCTGCCATCTATGACCAATATCGGCATCTATTCTACCCTCACTGCATTGCAGGGACAGACTGCCTTGCAGGTGCCGCACTTGATGCACCTTGTCTGATCAATCGCGTGCTGCTGGTAAGGTGTCCACCCTATGGCCTCAGCAGGACAGTGCTGTGCACAGAGCGTACAGCCGTTGCACTTGTCGGTAATCATGTACCTGATCAATGCCCTGCACCTACCAGCAGGACAACGACCTTGTAGGTGGGCGATGTATTCTGACCTGAAGTAGCGCAAGGAGGTCAGGACCGGCTTTGGCGCGGTCTTGCCCAGACCGCATAGGCTTGCCTTTTGTACCATCTGGGCAAGGTTCCACAGTTCATCCAGATCTTGCTCTTTGCCCTGTCCCTGGCATATGGCGTCCAGTATCTCCAACATCCTCCGCGTTCCTATCCTGCAGAATGCACACTTGCCGCAGGATTGATTCTGGGTAAACTGGAGGAAGTACCTTGCCATATCTACCATGCAGTCACCCTCATCCAATACCACCAGCCCCCCGGAGCCCATCATCGCACCTGCCTCGTTGAGGGTCTCGTAGTCTATGCCCAGGTGATCCAGCTCGGCCGATATACTTCCACCTGAAGGACCACCCACCTGTACTGCCTTGAAGGGCCTGCCTTCTGCACAGCCGCCGCCTATCTGCTCGACAATCTGCCTTATCTTGATACCCATAGGCACCTCAATCAACCCGCCCCTGGCCACCTTGCCGGCAAGTGCAAAGACCTTGGTACCCTTGCTGGTCTGTGTCCCTATGGCTGCCAGTGCACTGCCCCCGTTCCTGAGGATCCATGGCACAGTGGCAAAGGTCTCCACATTATTGATCAATGTGGGCCTGCCCCAAAGCCCGTGTTCGGCCGGGAATGGGGGCCTAAACCTGGGATGGCCCCTCCGGCCTTCTATGCTGGCGATCATGGCGGTCTCCTCACCGCACACAAACGCCCCTGCCCCAGGTATGATCCGCAGGTCTAGCGAGAAGTCAGTACCCATTATGGACCTGCCCAGATAGCCACCTTCTGTACAGATCTGGATGGCCTTCTGTATCCTTTGCAAGGCCAAGGGATACTCGGCCCTTATATAAAAGAACCCCTCCCTTGCACCAACACACCAGGCGGCTATGGTCATGCCCTCGATGATCCTGAATGGATAAGACTCCATCAGCATCCTATCCATGAATGCCCCTGGATCCCCCTCATCACCATTGCAGATCACGTATTTTGGCTGGGTCTGTTGTGCCCTCACCGCTGCCCACTTGGCGTATGTAGGGAAGCCAGCCCCTCCCCTGCCACGCAGACCGCTGATCCTGATCTGCTCAATGACATACTCGGCACTAAGCCCATCCAGGCACCTCCTCAGGCCTGCAAACCCACCTGCCTCAATGTATTGGCCTAGATCCAATGGGTCGATCTGGCCGCTGCATTCGGTGACAATCCTGATCTGATTGCCAAGAAACTCCTGCACTGGCCTGTCGCGTGGCTCCAGTAGTATTGCGTGGTTGTGCTGCTCGAGCGGGCCAGCGATGAGCTGATCAAGGCTGCGCTTGGCGGCCACCACCAAGGCCCTTAGAGGCCTTGGCGACTGAATATGCCTGCCTATGATCTGGTCAAGATCCTCCGGTCTGACCCTTGCGTAAAGGTAGGACTTGTCACCGATGATCAGCTCCAGTAAGGGCGTCTGGTGGCACATGCCTACACATCCGACGGTCTTGACCTCCGCATCCAGGCCGCGCTCAGACAGGACCTCTTTCAATGCGCTGTACAGGCCTGCACTGCCACGGGCCTGACAGCATGAACCCAGCCCTATCCTTATCTGGGCTGCCATCCTATCCTTCTTAGCTGGCCTTGCCTGTATATCGGCCTGCCTACTTGCCTGCCTTTGCAGGAAGTCCTCCAAGACCTGACCTACCGACTCGCCAGTCAGGTGGCCATACGTGATCCCATCGATCTGCACCGCAGGGGCAAGCGTACAGCAGCCAAGGCATGCCACCTTCATGACGGTAAATCGCATCTGCTGGTCTGTATCCTGGCCTTCAGGGATCTTCAGGTAGCGCCTGAACGCCTCGTGGACCAGTTCTGCCCCCTTTACATGACAGGCGGTGCCAACGCAGACGTGTATCGTGTGTCTGCCCGCAGGGCTATGTCTGAACCGGTCATAGAAGGTGGCCACACCCCAGATGTCTGCAGGGCTGATCCCTGTTATTTCGCTGAGCCTCTGGAGTGCCTCGCAAGGTAGGTAGCCAAAGTGGTCCTGCAATGCATGCAGCAACTCCAGGAGCCTGTCCTGGCCAGTGCCTATCCGCCGCACTATCTGCTCGACAGCAGTCAGATCTAGATGTGCCATCGCCCACTAGGTCAAATAGTGGGTCTTTGATACCACAAGCGAAGGCATTTTTGTAGGTCTAGCTGGAGAAAACTGGCCATCGAGTCCCTGATCAAGTGATCTACTTGGCCTGATCTGGGCCTTCAGGGGGCCTTTCTGATGACTGCGATGCGTCTGGTGCTGGTGCGTTGGCTCCGCTTGCAACCTGATCGAGCGGTAGAGGCGGTGCCACCTTTCTGTAGCCTAAGGCCTTTATCACCTCCAGGACCTCTGTCCATGTGGGGAAGGGCCTGGCATTGACCCGCTTGTACTGGTCTATGGCCATCAGGAATTCAAACTGCTCATCGGTCATCTGGCCTTCCTCAGCGGATCGCCTCTCTTCTGGAAGCCTTCTGCCAGGGCCCCTGCGCCTGTCGAGGCCCAACCGCCTATCCACAACGTTTTGGCGCCTGTCCCTTCCAGAGCGTCTTTCAATAAACGGCTGGCCCATACGACACCCACTATCACCTATATCCAAGCTCTATTCGCATTGCCTATTGATCGAACAGGTCCTCAAAGCCGTCGATCTGTTGGTCTTCCTCATCCCACTGATATGGGTCTTGGTAGGAGCTCTCAGACTCCACGATCACGTGCGCCTCGTCGAGGTACTCCTCAGGTACCATCACTGCCCATGAAGGCTGGTCCCCAAGGCCTTGATGCTCCTTTATGGTGGCTGGTATCTCGTGGTCTTGGAGCATCTGCTGGATCTGGTACGCCTGCTCCCAGTCCTCTACTGCAGTAACCATCACGTAATCCTTCTGCCTTGAACCCATTGCTGATTGCCTCGATCTGTGTCTTCTTGGACGCTCCATAGTATCATCTCCATCCTATCCGGTGACATTTGAATCTGCTTGTTGTGCGTATCGGCCCAGTTTGATGGGAAATTTAGTTCCGTCTGCGTTTTTTTGTTGCAAATCTTGGATTCCCTGTTATCAAGATGTTCTATACTTATCGGGTCTGGGCGTACAACCCGAGGCAGTTTATGTAGGATTGTCTAGTCATGGAGGATCGCGCAATGGCAAAGCAAAAGAAGCAACAGCGTGAGTCATTGATTGTGGCCAGCAAGGTCAAGGCCTACATCCGGGACAAGAAGATGATGACGGCCTCGGATTGCCTCGATGCCATCAACGACAGGCTATACCAGATCCTCGACTGTGCTATAGCGCGGGCCAAGGCAAACAAGCGGGCTACGGTCAGACCCCAGGACATCTAAGACTGCCCTCCTAGGCATACCAGCGGCCAGATGCGGATCGGTGATTGACCGGTATTGCTGGCATTGGACCATGGAAAGGTGGGCTGTTCGACAGAAATCCTGGAGCAAAACGGGCCTTTAGCCCGATAACTAGTATTAGGAAGGTTGCGTATAGGATTACGTGCGCCGGTTTAGGTAAAGCCCTCTACAGGCACGTTCGATGGTGTAAACATTGGCCCGTTGAGTCAAGAGGTTATGGGCGTTGGCAAGGTAGGTCTGGGGCGGCAGGGAACCACCCCAGGGCGTACCGTCGCGGTTATGTCTAGGTTAGGTGAACAGCCATGAGGACCGGTCGAACTGAGGAATCGCCTTTGAAGGTGTTCATGCTCGGTTGGGAGTTTCCCCCTTTTATCAGTGGGGGGCTAGGTACCGCTTGTTATGGCCTTACAAAGGCCATGGATCAGATTGGAATCCGGGTAACATTTGTCCTGCCCAGGGCTGTGCAGGATAGACAAACTACGCATGTCAGGCTCCTGACGCCCCAATCTACCACCATCTACCGCTATCCCAAGACCTCCTTTAAACATGTCAAGTTCTATTCCCTACCAGCCTACTTGCAGCCGTATGCCAGGCCTGATGCAAAGCAACACAGACTCGCGCAGATACTGCAGCAGAAGGGCCTTGAGCACCTCCGCACTGCCGTTGGGACCATAGAGATC
>JARYLO010000109.1 GCA_029907605.1 Sedimentisphaerales bacterium | reverse complement strand
TGCAGTCAATGGCCTTGGTGAGCGTGCAGGCAATGCCGCCCTTGAGGAGGTGGTCATGGGGATCATCACCAGGGCGGACTACTTTGAGAAGGCCATGGGAAAGAGGCCTGTAGTGGGCATAAACACCAAGGAGATAGCAAGGACCAGCCAGCTTGTCTCCAGGTTGACAGGCTTTGTGATCCAGCCCAACAAGGCCATAGTAGGGGCCAATGCCTTTGCCCACGAGTCTGGGATCCATGTGGATGGGATCCTCAAGGAGAAGGCCACATATGAGATCATCAGGCCAGAGACCATAGGGCTCAGCGGCTCAAGGATGGTCCTGGGCAGGCATACAGGAAGGAAGGGCTTTGCGGCCAGGTGCAGGGAGTTGGGCTTCGAACTATCAGATCAACAATTGGAGCGTGCCTACAGGCGGTTCGTGGAGATCGCAGACAAGAAGAAGGAGGTCTTTGATGAGGACGTGGCAGCCATAGTTAGTGACGAGGTATACCTGACTACCGAGCCCAGGTATCAGTTGATCTACCTGCACGTCTCTAGCGGTACAGGGACGTTGCCTACTGCCAGCGTGCGGATCAAGACCCCTGATGGTGTCAGGCAGGCGGCAGCCTGTGGTGATGGGCCTGTGGATGCTGCATACCAGGCGATCAGGGATGCCACAGGCCTTGAGCCTACGTTGGAGAGCTATTCGATCAGGGCAGTCACAGGTGGAAAGGAGGCCCTTGGCGAGGCGATCGTGAGGGTCCGCCACAATGGCAAGGTGTTCTTGGGCCGTGGCGTCTCTACCGACATCATAGAGGCAAGTGCCAGGGCCTATGTGGATGCATTGAACAAGATGGCAATGGCCGCAGGCCAAGAAGGGCAATCAGCCAAGGAGTAGAAGATGCAGACCATTACTGAGAAGATCCTGGCCAGGGCAAGTGGTAACAGCAAGGTTTCCCCAGGCCAGTTGATAGAGGCAAGGATAGATATCGTCATGGGGCACGATGTGACCCTGCCCCCTGCTATAGCCATGCTCGAAAGGCACGGGCTCGATAGGGTCTTCGACCCTGAACGGATCGTCATAACGCCTGACCACTTCCAGCCTGCAAAGGACATAGCATCTGCCGCCTTGCACAAGCGGCTGGATCAATGGGCAAGGCGCCACAAGATCAGGTATTACTACCCTATTGGGAGGGCGGGGGTCTGCCATGCACTATTGCCTGAGCAGGGCCACATCAGGCCAGGTGAGGTGATAGTAGGTGGCGATTCCCATACCTGCACCTATGGGGCACTGGCTGCCTTTGCTACAGGGATAGGTTCTACGGAGTTGGCTGCGGTGATCGCCACTGGCAGGCTGTGGTTCAAGGTGCCTGCGTCCATGAAGATCGAGCTGGTAGGCCATCTGCCAGAAGGGGTCTACAGCAAGGATGTGATCTTGGAGGTCATAAGGCAGATAGGCACCGATGGGGCAAGGTACATGGCCATGGAATTCACCGGGCCTGCCCTGGCCCAGATGAGCATGGAGGCCAGGATGACCATAACCAACATGGCAATAGAGGCAGGTGCAAAGAGCGGGATCATAGGGTTCGATGAGGTCACAAGGGCATACCTGCAAGGCAGACTCAAGGGCAGGCAGGATTATGTTGTATTCGAGTCCGACCCTGATGCCCAGTATGCCTCACATATCACCGTTGATTGCTCCAAGCTCGAGCCCATGGTGGCCCTACCGCACCTGCCGTCCAATGGTCGGCCCATTAGTGCCTGTGCAGGCCTGCAGATTGATCAGGCATATATAGGCAGTTGTACCAACGGCAGGATCGAGGACCTGAGGATCGCAGCGGGGATCCTGAAGGGCCATCAGGTCTCCATACGGACCTTGATCGTGCCTGCCACACCTGCGGTCTGGAAACAGGCCGCAGATGAGGGGCTGCTAGATGTGTTCTATGATGCTGGGTGTGTCATAGCAGCGCCGACATGTGGCGCATGTCTTGGGGGCTTTATGGGCGTGTTGGCAGAAGGTGAGAGGTGCGTAAGTACTACCAACCGCAACTTCGTTGGTAGGATGGGCCATCCAACCAGCGAGGTGTACCTGGCCAGCCCCGCAACCGCTGCTGCAAGTGCAATAGAGGGCAGGCTTGCAGACCCTCGAAGGTATCTTTGAAGGAAAGGACTGATCATGCCTACGGCACATGTATACAAGAAGGATCACATAAACACAGACGAGATCATACCTGCTCGGTATCTGAACACCGATGACCCGCAGGAGCTGGCCAGGCATTGTCTGGAGGACCTGGACAGCAGCTTTGTACAGAAGGTAAGGCCAGGGGACCTGATCGTTGCTGGCGAGGACTTCGGCTGCGGTTCATCCAGGGAACATGCGGTCTGGGCGATAAGGGCCGCCAAGGTGGGTGCCGTGATCGCCCAATCCTTTGCCAGGATCTTCTATCGAAACTGCATAAACTGCGGTTTCTATCCCATAGAGCTTCCCAATGCCCTTGAGTTGATCGATGATGGGGATCAATTGAGCATAGATTATCAGCAGGGGCTGATCCACAACCTGACAAAGGGCCGGACCATACATTTCGATCCCCTACCTGAGTTTGCCCTGCAGATCATAAGGGATGGAGGGCTGTTGGAACACATAAAGAAGGGTCAATCTATGCAAGGTGGAAGGAGCAAGTAATGACAAAGACCTACAAGATAGCAGTTATTGGCGGCGATGGCACTGGGCCGGAGGTGGTGGCCGAGGCAGTCAAGGTCTTGGACGCAGCAGCAGGGAGGTTTGGTTTTAAGGTAGAGAAGGTCTGGTATGACCTAGGCGGGGAGCGGTACAAGAGGACCGGTGAGACATTGCCGGACAGCGTCCTAGCGGAGCTGAGGCAATGTGATGCGATACTACTGGGTGCGATAGGTCATCCTGATGTGAAGCCAGGGATCCTGGAGAAGGGGATACTCCTGAGGATGCGTTTCGAGCTGGACCAGTACATAAACCTCAGACCTGTTCGGCTATTTCCAGGGGTGGATTGTCCTATCAAGGACAAGGGGCCCAATGAGATAGACTATGTCGTCATAAGGGAGAATACCGGTGATGTGTACACAGGCGTCGGGGGTTTCTTGATGAAGGATACGCCGCACGAGGTGGCCATCCAGACTGCCGTATACACGAGATTTCAGGTGGACAGGTGCCTTAGGTATGCGTTCGAGTATGCAAGGGTAAAGGGAAAGAAGGCCAGGGGTAAGGGGCCCAACAACACCCTGGCCTTGGTAGGCAAGACCAATGTCCTCACCTATATCTATGACCTTTGGGAAAGGGCGTTCCATCAGATGGGCCAGCAGTTCTATCCGGATATAAAGAGGGAGTATTATCATGTTGATGCGGCATGCATGTGGATGATAAAGAATCCGGAGTGGTTCGATGTGATAGTTACTGGCAACATGTTCGGGGATATCATCACCGACCTTGCAGCTATTACCCAGGGCGGGATGGGGATTGCCGCAGGGGCGAACATAAACCCTGAAGGGGTCTCGATGTTTGAACCCATAGGGGGTTCTGCCCCGAAATACACAGGTAAGGGCATGATCAATCCCTTGGCAGCCATCTGTGCAATGGGCATGATGCTCGATACGCTGGGATTGCATGATCCAGCCGAGAAGGTCGAGCAGGCCGTGGGCCATGTCATCGCCAACAAGCTCAAGGGCCTTGCAGCAGGTCGGATGGGATACACCACCAGTCAGGTAGGGAACATGGTCTCAGAGTATGTAGCAAGTTGCTAGAACCAAGGCGTCTTATGCCTGCCAATCTCACCCCAGAATACAAGAAGGCAGAGCAGTGGTACAGGACTGCCACTACAGACCAGGAAAGATTAGCCGCATTGGAGCAGATGCTCAGTACCTTGCCCAAGCACAAGGGCACTGAGGGCCTCCAGGCAGACATACGCAGGAGGATAAGCAAGCTCCGCGAGGCCCTGCAATCCGGCTCGAAGAGGGCAGGCAGGCGGTTGGATATATTCTATGTACCCAGGATGGGGGCAGGACAGGTCGCATTGATTGGGCTACCCAACACAGGCAAGAGCTCTATAGTCAGGGCCCTGACTGGTGCCCCTGTACGTGTGGCAGACTACCCATTCTCTACAGACAGGCCCATCCCTGGGATGATGCGATTCGAGGATATCCAGATCCAGTTGATAGACACGCCGCCGATTACTGTGGATTCGGCCCCTCCTGGCCTGGTCAATACATTCAGGGGTGCTGACCTGATCGCCATCGTTGTAGACCTTTCCGCAGGGCAGATCGAACAGATAGATGCGTGTCTGGCATATCTCCGCGCCCACAGGCTCTTGGCCCAGGGGGATGAGGGGCCTGAAGACCCGGTACACAGGCTTACGAAGAAGGCCTTCTTTCTATGTACAAAGGCAGACCTGGCCCAACCTGGTACGGTAGATACGCTCAAGGAGTTCTACCCAATGGGCATGGACTTTGTGGAGACCTCTGTGAACACAGCCCAAGGTCTGGGCGATCTTGGGGCAAGATTGTTCGCCTTACTCGATATCGTCAGGATATATGCAAAGCCGCCTGGCAGGCCACCGGACAAGGAGGCCCCCTTTATCCTCAAGGCAGGTTCTACGGTGATGGACCTGGCTGGGCTGATACACAGGGAGTTGGCCAACAGGGTAAAGGGGGCAAGGGTCTGGGGGACAGGTGTATATCCAGGCCAATACGTCCAATTGCACCACCGTCTATGCGATAAGGACATAGTGGAGCTGCACTTTGACTGAGGGATGGGGAAATGAGATCCATAAAGGACCTGCCCAGTCATGAAAGACCGAGGGAGAAGCTCATTGCAAAGGGTGCCAAGGCCCTGTCCGACCAAGAGCTATTGGCGATCCTATTGGGCAAGGGCACAAGCAGGCACGACGTGCTGGCGATCGCCAGTAGGCTCTCGGCCCTGATCGATCAGAAGGGGCCTTCCACAACAACCGATGAACTGCTGGGGATAGAAGGCATAGGCCATGCAAAGGCCTGCCTGATTGCTGCTGCATTTGAGTTTGTGCGAAGACGCATAAGGCCAGAGGGGGTAAGGATAAACTGTGCCTCGGATGTGGTGCAATTGATCAGGCACTATGCAGACCGCAGGCAGGAGTATTTCCTGTGTATCTCCCTAAATGGGGCCCATGAGGTGATACAGACAAGGGTGGTGACCATAGGGCTTGTGGACCAGAGCCATGTACATCCTCGCGAGGTCTTTGCTGACCCTATTACCGATCGAGCAAGTGCGGTGATCCTCGCCCACAACCACCCAAGCGGCCAACTGGAACCAAGCAGGGAGGACATACATGTCAGCGAGCGTCTGAAGGTGGCAGGGGATGTGCTAGGCATAAAGGTCCTGGATCACATCATATTCACCACAAAGGGCTACTACAGCCTGGCAGAGCACGGCCAGATCTAGGACTTGATCAGCTCTATGATCCGCTCCAGGTCGTTCGGGACCTCTATGGGTGGGTTGCTCAGGCTCCCCTGCCGATCCTTGTGGTAGTTGACCGTGAGGTTCGGGTCCTTAAGCATATGGCCGGTCAATATGCAGACCACAAGCTCATCCTTTGCTATGGTCCCTTCTGCCAGCAGTTCCCTCAGGCCTGCGACCGTAGCTGCAGATGCAGGCTCGCAGCCAAGCCCATATCTGCCAACCAGGGCCTTTGCGTCGCATATCTGCTGGTCAGTGACCTGTCTGACCACACCATTGCAGACATCCAAGGCCCTAAGGCACTTGCTGAGATTTACCGGTCTAGAGATCTCTATGGCAGATGCACATGTGTGCGGGGAGAAGTGCCGGTCTGTCAGCTCCTTATAGTATGCCTCTACCTGCCTGCGGTCATACCTGCCGCCATTCCACCTGAGCCCCCTGTTGTTGACCAGGTCCCAGAGGGTATTTGCGCCAGTGGCGTTTATCACCGCAAGCCTTGGGGGCCGCTGAATCAATCCGAGCTCCTTTAGCTCCATAAAGGCCTTGCCGAAGGCACTGGAGTTGCCCAGGTTGCCGCCAGGCACCACGATCCAATCCGGGACCTGCCAATCAAGGCCCTCTAGCACGCGAAACATGATCGTCTTTTGGCCTTCAAGCCTGAAGGGATTCAGTGAGTTCAACAGATAAAGCCCTACCCTTGAGCAGACTGCCTGTACCTGGCGCATACAGTCATCGAAGTCGCCTTGTATCTGGATCGTCTGTGCCCCATAGTCCATGGCCTGGCTGAGCTTGCCGAAGGCGATCCTGCCAGATCCGACAAAGACCGTACACTTCAGGCCGCACCTGTGTGCATATAGTGCCACCGATGCAGATGTGTTGCCTGTAGATGCGCATGCACAGGAACTGGCCCCAACGAGCCTGGCGTGGCTGAAGGCAGCGGCCATCCCATTATCCTTGAAGGATCCGGATGGATTGAGGCCTTCGTACTGCAAGAAGAGCCTGTCTGGTCCCATCCCCAGGTGGCTGGCTATGGCCTGATTCTGCTCCAGTATCGTCTGGCCCTCGCCTATGGTCACCTTGTATTGATCAGGACAGAACGCCAACAGCTCCCTGAATCGCCAGACACCTGAAAGGTCGAGCCAGTGGTTGCGGTTGGCCCAACGCCTGGCAAAATCGCTGAGTCTTCGAGGCACAGGGATCTTATCCCAATGATATCGGACATCCAGCAGGTCACCGCAACTGGGACACCTAAACAGGGTTTGGCCGCAATCGAAGCTTGCCCCGCAATCCGGGTTTATGCACTGTTGAAAGGCCAAGTCCTTGTAGTCTGCGGTCATAGTACCAGATTATAGCGACCATTCGCCGCCTTCCCAGTGTATCGACCTGGCCAAAGGCCATCTTGAGCTTTCTACCTGGTCAATAGGTACCACATAGTGTTGTATCGAGGTGAGATTATCAGGGCAGGCCCGGCCTCCAAAGGCACCTCGGCCTTTGGCGCACCATCAGGGCCCAAGGCCTGGCACCGCCATGGACCAGGGCCCAGCATGACCTTGCCGGTGACTGCCTCTATATGGACAGGCCCCTTACCCCACTGCCTGCCTACAGTACGCCTGTCCGCAGAAAAGCCCATATCCACATTCTCGCACCTGCCACATGCGGTGACCAAGACCTTTGTGGCCGTCTCGAGCCTGTCGGAATCAAGGGCAGCTACTGCAATAGAGGCAAATTCAGGGCTTGTGACCCCCAGCCTTCCCCTGGTAAGATCCGAAATCCTGGTTGCATGGCCTGTACAGACCCATCCGCCTGGGCCATATGCATAGTACACCCCCTGGCCGTCTATTACCTGCCAGATGATGCTGGTGGATGGATATGCACTATCCCTGTACCTGGCTACGATCGGACCTGCCAGGGCGATCTCCACAGTGGTGGTTATAAGACTATTGGGGCCCAGGCCGAGCCTACTTGTAACTGCAGAGGTCAGGTCTCGATCATACCGCATATGCAATGCTGCCAGGCCTGCCAAGGGCTCCTGCTGCTCTGTCAGGCCGACCCCCATACTCTTGGTAAGCGGGCCCAGGCCCTGCCCGGCGAACAGGCATGCCCCTGCACGCATGAACCCCCACTTTGCGGGGTTTGTATCCACATCGAAGAAGCTGTTGAGGTATTGTCGATCCGGTTGGTCGTTGGAGTGGGAATAGGTGTATAGCCATACGCCATCCCAATCCTGTAGTGCAGCAAAGCTGGCTATCATCGGTACGCATTCGGCCTGGTAATCATTTGGTGCAGGGTGGTTGTACTCCGAGACCGTATAAGGCCTTCCTGCCAGGCGCTGGGCTGCTAGTTGGACCAGTGTGGACTGCCCTGGCCTGTCGGTCATGCTGACCTGTTCTACGATCCAGTTGTCCGGGTCCCATGGCCTGCCAGGAAACTGCGGATGCTGCCAGTAGGCGTGGCTGTCGATAAAGTCCATATCTGATTGGGCATACAGGCCCAATGGCCCAAATACGATCGTGCCTGTGACCAGTGCCTGGCAGCCGATCTGGTCCTTTATGTACCTGCGGATCTGGTCAAAATATGCCTTCTCTGTCTGGGCCAGGAAGAGCATCCTGTCCAGGATCCGTGGCGTTGATTCATTGGCCTGGAAGATGGCGACCGTCCCTCTGTCTAGGTCCTCACCAGGGGCAACCGCCACCTGCCCGCCAGGTCTAAACTGGACGTCTGCCAGGTAGAATGCCGTGCTATCGTTGCCGAATGCAATGTTCAGCCTTGCATTATGATCATCCTCTGTGGCCACAAGGCCGATCGTGAATGTCTGCCACTGGGTGCCCAATTCCAACTGCCGCCACAGGCCCAATGTCTTCCAAGGGTCATGATCTTGTCCTACGTTGCAGATGATGGTTCTGGGCTGTTGGGCTGCTGCCTTAAAGCTGATGGTGTAATAACTACCTGCCTTGACTGCGAGGTTGCCCTGGTTGAGCTGCAGATGCCAGTCCGTGCCGTCGTGTTGTAGTACAGTGATCTTTAAGGCCTGTTGGCCATTGTAGATGGTATTGGTCAATTGGGCCTTGCAGTTGTTGTGTTGCTCGAGCCTCCAGCCTGCGGCCTGGCCAGCAAGGGACCCATTGATCAGCATCTCCTCTCCAAGTGGCTGGACGCCTTGTGACCATGCATCTGCCAAGGCCTGATGTGAGCCGTACTTGGCCTTAAGGTATCCATTGAACTGCCCCTGCAGTATCGCTGCGTAGAAGGGCGGCAGTGCCCGCAGGTCCTGATCCCCGGACCACATAAAAAAGCTATCCTCATTGGTGATCTCCACAATCGCTATGGCAGGGTCATCTGCGTAGCGGACATTGGCCCTGTAGGGATTCCTGTGCGAGAGCAACTCTTGGGCAAACCGCTTCTGTGCATCGATCAAGGCAGGGGTGAATATGCCTACTATCTTGTCGTAGTCCGTGTTTGGCTGGGGAAGCCCAAGGTATCTGCTGTGTGCCCTGCCGACATGCAGGTTCAGGTCTATCATGATCCCATGCTTGGCTAGTTGGTGGATGAAGAAGTCGAGCCTATCCAGGGCCTCTGAGGAAAACCGTGTTGGGTCCTTTTGATCCCAGATCCCGTTTGGCCAGGTAGATG
>JARYLO010000108.1 GCA_029907605.1 Sedimentisphaerales bacterium | reverse complement strand
AGCATCAGATCCATGAGCTTGCTCGCAGTGGTATCGACTACAGGATGATTTATCAGGCCACCGGCTGTGAGCACTGCTATGGTACCGGCTATTATGGTCGTATCGCGGTGGTGGACCTGCTGCTGATAGATGATCAGCTCAGGAATGGTATTGCCCACAATACCGCCGCCTTGGTCGACCAGCTCCGTAGGCAGGGGGATCAGAAGGGCAGGTCGAATCTCCATAAGCAGGGGCTCAGGAAGGTGGTAGAAGGGATCACTACCCTGGAGGAGATAAAGCGGGTCTTGGGTTAGGCTATGGTGTTCTGGTTGGCAGTACTAGTAGGTCTGATCTGTGCTGTGATCGGTGCAAATGCCGGGCTGCATCAGATGACCGCATTATTGGTGAACCTCCTAGTTGGTGCCTACATGGCGGTTTTTATGACAGGGTTCCTGATCCAGGCGGTCCCTGCTGCACTGGAGATCCCATACGGCGGTCTGCTTGCTGCGGTGGTGATAGGCATAGGGACCATCCTTGTACTGCAAGGGCTGTATATCGCCCTGTTCCCTGCGGCATCGAAGATCAGCTTCCCAAGGGCCATCGATGTGCTTGTTGGAGGTGGTATGGGCTTTCTGACAGGCTTCCTTGCCATTGCCCTGATATGCACCCTTGTATATGCGACCGTCGACCTCAAGGGGATACCATTCGTCAGCGAGCAGTCCATCCAAACCCACTGCAGATATGTCTGTTGGTGGACAGACCAGATCCATCGACTAGTCAGGTAAGGCAAGGCACCTAGGGACTCTATGGAGGCCCTGCGCCTGCTTGGCCAATTGGCTGCCCAACCAAGTCCAGCCAAGGGCCGGCAACCGACGCACATTAGCCTGCCATCGGACATGTACCGCCAGGGCAGACCTGCTGATGGCCCGCACGACAGCCCTCGCAGCCTGTTGCCTCTGGTCTGCGACTGCGGCCCACCGCAAAGCCGGATGGCAGCCTATCCAGATCCATTGCCTGGCATCTAGGGCATCTTGGCCTATCCGTACCCCTGTCCAGGAACTCGAACTGATGACCGCATTTCTGACAGCGATATTGGAATATAGGCATATAGGCTTCTACCCTTTTTTGTCGAGCCATGAAGACTAGACTGGCTATCATCATAGCAATCCAGGCCCTAGATTTAAAGGCCTCATGATTGCCTCTAGACCAGGCCATCCTTCTCACAGATACGGGTCTGCCCAGCTATGGTCTACCAGCAATCTGGCGTAGTTGTTGGATCTGCTGCTCCAGCCGTGCGATCTTGGCATCCTGTTCCTTCAATGCCTCTACCAATAGAGCCACCAGCCTGCCGTAGTCTATGGCAGCAGCGTCTAGGCCGTTTGGTTCATACTCTACCGCCTCAGGTACCACCTGGCCGACCTCCTCTGCTATCAGGCCGATGTCGCGTCCACCATCCTTCCAGTCGAACATGACACCGTGTAGCTGCCTAACCTTCTCCATGGCGGATTGTATTGGGCGGATATTGGTCTTCCACCTGATGGAACTATAGTTAGTCCATGCATTTGCCCTGCCCCTGCCTGCAGGGCCGGCCGTGTTGGGAAGCTCCAGCCTGTATGTTGGGCTTGTCACGCCAAGGCCCACGTTGCCGGTACTTGTGATATTGAGGGCAGGGGGCAAGACCATTATGCTGCCCAAGGTGAATAGCCCGCTTGCGGCAGTCAGGCTCCAGCCCCAAGGCAGCATCCTGCCACCAGCCAACTGTAGCTCGACCTGCACATTTCCATCCTGTGGGTTGCTCAGATATGCAGCCAGGCTTCTGCCATCGCCAGGATGTTGGACCCTCAAAGGCGGATCGAAGGCATTGCCACCAGCAGACTCGATCAGGACATCGCCCTTTACATGGAACTTGCCTTGAGGCGTCTGTGTCCCTATCCCGACATTACCCGATGGGATTGAGTACATATTGCTGTCCCTGACCTGCCAGTCTCCATCAGGACAACAATACCCTATGCGCAAGATGTAGTGATCCTTTTCGGAGATCTGGACCCTGCTACAGTACTGTTTGGGACAGGTGCCTCCCCAATAAAGGCCTAACACCTCCACACAGTCCCCTGCCACTAGACGCTGGCCCTCTTTATAACAGACCTCCACCTGAGCGACCCCTGTGAAGACCCTATTGGGGTCTTCTATTACCGCAAATACGGTTACAGGTACGAAGTAGTCGCCATAGCATATGGGGATCACATTGTGTCTCTCGTTGGCAGTAACCGTCCCTCTGAACCTGACTAGACCATTGCCTCCAGCAATGAGCTGGCTTGTCAAGAACAATATACATATGCTTGGTATGATCCTTGCAATCATAGTTTGCCCCCTTTCATTCGTGAGCCACTGTTGTGGCACCATCTGACCTGCCTTATCAAACATCTCTCCGTGCCTAGCCTTATCGCCAATGGACAAGATCATGAGCAGACAACGTTAAGCATCCTAGCATAACTATTGGGGCCAGGCAAGTTGGGATCTTATAGGTCCTCACAGCGGCGAGCTGGCAGTCTTGACTGGTTAGATAATAAGTCTTGACAGCCGAAAGGACTGGAGTATAAATGATATTTACTCAGATCCACTCGGCCAGCTCGATAATAGCATTAGGTCTGCTATGTGCGTTGGCATATACATGCAGTCAGGGATATTTGGAAAGGGGGCAGACATGTTCAAGAGGCTTGGTTTTTGGGTCCTATCAGTTCTCTTATTGACACTTGTCATTGATTGTGCGCTGGGCCAGCCTGGTGGGTGGGAGAGGGCAAGGCGGGTACATCACAGATATAGGGACCGTATAAGTGCCCTGCCGGAGGTGGTGGGAAGTGCTGTAGGAGAGGATGAGCAGGATGGGCCGGTCATCCATGTACTGTTGGAAAGGCTCAATGGCCGGGGCCTGCCCAGGACCATAGAAGGCATCCCTGTCCGGCCCATCGTAACAGGTAAGATATATTCCTTGGCATTCGGCTGGAGGCCCTCCAGGCAGAATACCAATCCATATTACTATAACAGGCCGGTCCCGATCGGCGTATCCACAGGCAATGCCAATGAGGGATCTGCTGGGACGATTGCCTGCAGACTCATACATGGATCTGGTAATGTCTATGCCCTAAGCAACAACCACGTCTATGCCCTTGAGAATGGAGCAGAGATCGGAGATATCATCCTCCAGCCAGGCCTATATGACATTAAGGACTATGTTGGCAACGAGGCGAAGTACTTCCTGGGCTATCTTGAAGATTTCTGTACAATAGATTTCGCTGAGACCGCTGAGAACCGCATAGATGCAGCCATTGCCTTCAGCACCACCGGTTACTTGGGCAATAGGACACCTGCTGGCGGATACGGCCTGCCCAAGTCCAATGCGATGGGTGTTGATGAGCTGAAGGTACGCCTGCCTGTGACGAAATATGGCAGGACTACCAAGCTGACCACTGGGAGGATCTACGCACTTAATGCCACGGTAAAGGTGCAGTATTCAAGTGGTGTTGCAAGGTTTGTAGACCAGATCCTGATCACCCCTGGTTCATTTAGCAAGGCAGGCGATTCCGGATCATTGGTGGTAGCTGCAGATGCCGCCAATTACCGAAGGCCGGTAGGTCTATTGTTTGCAGGCAGCTCAACAGTGACGGTTGCGAACCCGATTGAATACGTACTGGATCACTTTGAGCTTGATATAGATGGTGAATAGTACCCTGTGGAAGGTTCTACCAGTCTTTGTGCTGATCATCCCTGCAGCCTGGTCGATCCCAGGCTGCAGGGCTTATAAGCCGGGTGCTGCCATGGCCCCACAGCGTCCAATCCAGGCAGTCATAAGGGATGTAAGGGACCAGTGGATCCAGATCCCAGGTGTGGTGGCGGTAGCACAGGGCCAGGAGGATGGGGCGCCCTGTATCCTCGTACTATGCACTGCAGAACCTGCCCAGGTACGAACCAGGCTGCCGGCTTCTATCGAAGGCTATCCGGTAATCGTCAGGCATACAGACCAGATCAAGGCCTTGGACTAAAAGGCCATCTGGCTATAATGACCTGCATGGATCCAAAGGAACTGGAGAAGTATTCCTCTGCCTACACGCTCTCCGACATGGAGGTCTTCGTATTCCCAGAGCTGATGTACAGTCTTGTACTTGCCAATATCATGAGCCCGGTGATATGGAGGTGGCGGGAACTGGACTGCTTCAGGAAACTGGAGGGCAAGGGTGCGTATCGCAAGCTCCTTCGCCTCCGCCAGTACATCATGGATGAGTACGACTTCAACCTCGACCTGGAGACATGGGGGCTCACGGATAAGCAGACAGAGCTCCGTCGATTCTCGCCATTCATTGCCCCTGAGCAGATAGCTGCCAGCAATGCACTGTTCGGTTACGAGGGTGATAGATACTACTTCGACGTAGATATACGCAGGCACTTCGGCCTGGATAGGTACACAGAGGACGTGATCCCGTACTGGAAGACAGAGACGGTCGAGGCCATGGATGCCTTCAGGTTCAAGCCAAACTACACCCGCGGGGCAGGTGAGTGCGTATCACTGTCTGCCCTATATGCGGCAGCAGCATTCATCGTATGCGGCGTGCCTCTGGACGATATATTCATGATCCTTACCCCATTGCATTCCCAGGACTTCATAGACATAGGCGATGGGATCATCACCAACAATAGACGCCTGGTAACCAAGGCCATGTGGTTCAATGGGACCGAGATATCCAACAAGGCCCAGCGGGCATTGCGCAACGAGCAGGTGACCATAGTCGCACACCGGACAGGATATGTCCACTGTCTCTACAGGCAGGCCACGATGGATCCCAAGGCATATCAGCGGCTACGCACCAGGCTCAGGTCCTATCTGCAGGCAGATCTTAACATGCTGACATTCGCCAGCTTCCTGAGGACGTACAAGGACTTTCAACAGTATTTTCAGGTCTGCAGGGATTGTCACGGTAGCCCACAATTCGTCAAGGCAGAGGTCCTGTATGCATATGAACATGGCAGTAAATACAGGGTGGGTGACGAGACATTCGAGAAGCTTCTGGCCGAGGTCAATGACGAGGACTTTGTCTGGTCGCCCATACCTGGGAGGTTGCGATGCGACCAGATCTGTGGTCTGATAGAGGAAAGGAGGCTCTCGCTCGATAGGCCTTCAGATAGGGAGATGCTCAGGCAGGCCTTAGCACCAGTCATACCGGATCCGGATCAGTTTATCAGGGATCTGGAGGGGTTCTTGCGTATAGAGCCGAGATTGCCTAGTGCCGACAAGGATTTTGTGCCTACCGATCCTGTAGACCTGGCGGTTCAGATGGATCGACAGGAGGTAATCGCAGCCTTGGCTGAACAGAGGCGGACCAACAAGGTCGCTGACCTGGCATTCTATGCCTTCAGGGACATGACTGCCTGCGATTGGAGACCCTTTGTCAAGGCTGCCCTAGAACGATCACCTGTAAGTCTGGCAAGGGCCCAGGGCAAGGACCTCCACCAGGTCTATGACTGGCTTGGCCAGATGCCCAATGAATCCATATATGAGGGCCCCAGGCTTGCACAACCTGATGAGGTGGTCAATTACCAGAGGGGCGATGGCCTGGAGAAGGCATTTGTCCTTGCTAGCATCATATACCGTCAGTATCCGAGCACGCCAATCCGCATCGAGGCAGGATCGACACAGGTGGTCCTAGAGGCCGGCGGCACATACACATTCGCATCGGATAAGGGGCTCAGGCAGGTCATCGAGATAGGCCAACCTGGCCAGATCCGCTGTCATGGCCCATAGGTCTGGCTGGGATCTTATGGGGATCAGGCCCATTCATCGCTGGCAGGTCAGGCCATGCACGGCAATGAGGATCCAGGCGAGGCTTGCCCGACTGGTCTGCATAAGGCCTATGACATGCCAGATCCAGTTTGTTGGAGGACTTGACTGTAGCTTTGACCAAGGCCTTGGGCTTGCCTTTGGAGCAGCAGTTGTGGTGGATGCAAACGACCTGAGGCCTGTGGATTATGCCATATCGGCTAGTCGCATCCACTTTCCGTACGTACCTGGTCTACTGTCCTTTAGGGAGGCACCTGCCATGCTCAAGGCCTTCAAAGGCCTCAAGACCGTGCCGGATCTGATACTTGTAGACGGCCAGGGCATTGCCCATCCTCGTAGGCTTGGCATCGCCTCTCACATAGGCATATTGTTGGATAGACCCACCATAGGCTGCGCAAAGGGCCTCTTGATCGGTAGCCCCAGTCTCATTGGCCAACAGAAGGGGGATCATGGCCCTATAGTAGACCTCGATACAGGGCAGGTCATCGGTGCTGGAGTGCGTACAAGGGCCCATGTCAGGCCTCTATATGTCTCACCAGGCCATCTGTGCGACCTGCAGGATGCGATCCATTGGACCATCAGGTGTGCTGGTCTTTATCGCATCCCAGAACCCTTGCGGTTGGCACATCAGGTCGCTGGCAAGGCCAAGAGGTCCTACAGTGGAATTGGTGTTCGGCAAGTGCTACCATCCTTGCAGATCTAGAAAGGAGCCACAAGATGGTCAAATGCATGACTGGATCGATCTTAATGCTATGCATCTCTGGGACTTGCCTTGCAGTGGAGGCATTGCCATTCCACCAGTGGGCACCTACCCCACCGATGGGCTGGAATAGTTGGGATTGCTTTGGCACTACAGTCACCGAGGCACAGGTCAAGGCCAATGCAGACTACATGGCAGAGCACCTCAAGGCCCATGGCTGGCAATACATAGTGGTGGATATCCAATGGTATGAACCGAACGCCACAGGTTATCAGTACAGGCGGAATGCGGTGCTGGTCATGGACCAATGGGGCAGGCTACTGCCTGCACCGAATAGGTTTCCATCTGCTGCCAATGGTTCTGGCTTCAAGCCGCTGGCAGAATACGTACATTCAAAGGGCCTGAAGTTCGGGATCCACCTGATGCGAGGCATCCCTAGGCAGGCCGTGCGCCAGAACACGCCCATAAAGGATACCCCTTATCACGCACAGGACATAGCAGACCCCAACGA
Source organism: Sedimentisphaerales bacterium (assembly GCA_029907605.1). Lineage (GTDB taxonomy): Bacteria > Planctomycetota > Phycisphaerae > Sedimentisphaerales > Anaerobacaceae > DTPU01. The sequence continues at coordinate 2,369 of JARYLO010000108.1, read as the reverse complement.
TAGGTGCCCGTGGAACCCGGACATGTTCGGTGTGGACATGTCCAAGCCAGGGGCCCAGGAGTATTACAACTCGGTCTTTGACCTGATCGCCTCATGGGAGGTGGACTTTGTGAAGGTAGATGACATTAGTAGGCCATACCACAGACATCAACAGGAGATAGAGGCCATACGCAAGGCCATCGACCAGACCGGCAGGGCCATTGTCTTGAGCCTGTCTCCAGGTGAGACCCCCCTTACTGCTGCCGAGCATGTCAAGCGGCATGCCAACATGTGGCGTATCAGCGACGACTTTTGGGATAGGTGGCCAGCAGTGGTTGAGCAATTTGGCAGGCTTGCCAGATGGAATCCGCACCATGGGCCTGGATACTGGCCTGATGCAGACATGTTGCCTTTTGGTGTCCTGGAGATGGGCAGGCGTAGGTCCAGGTTTACACCTCAAGAGCACTATACAGTCATGACCCTCTGGTGCATAGCCAGGTCGCCCCTGATCTTCGGCGGGGATATGACCAGGATGGACGATTTTACGCTGTCGCTATTGACCAACGACGAGGTCATTGCGGTCAATCAGCACAGTATCAACAATAGGCCCCTATTCGAGGCTGACCGCCTGATCGCCTGGGTCGCTGACCTGCCAGGGAGCGATGAGAGGTACCTGGCCCTGTTCAATACAAGGGACCCTGACCAATCTACCCAAGCAAAGGCCATACCAATGGAGGTCAGGACTGCACAGCTAGGTATGAGGGGGCCAGTGCTTGTAAAGGACCTGTGGTCAGGGGCAGAGATTGGGACCTACCTTGATGTCATTACTGCAGAGGTCCCCTACCATGGTGCAAGGCTGCTTCGCATAAAGCCGATAAGGCCCTAGTCAGAAGGCGATCTGGAAGTCCTTATAACTGGGGTCAGGGTTGGTAGGTCTGACCTGTTGCTGGTGGATATAGCCAGCAAACTCCTGCCCTATGGCCTTTAGGCATTCATCTACCAGGTCGGGCGGCCCCTGTACGAACATCTCAACGGTCCCATCCGGCACGTTCCTTACAAACCCTTTCAAGCCTAGGGACTGTGCTATCCTCCTGGCCGTGTACCTGAAGCCCACGCCCTGGACGTGCCCTATAAAACTGATGTGCCTGGCAACCTCCATAGGATCAACATCTTCTTGGTTAAGGTCCGAGAATCAATGCCATTGACAGATCCAAAGGCTGTTAGTATAGTATCTTATGTGTTGAGTCCTGGGTACAGGGTATTATGCCAGAACTATCCTGGGTCTTCTAGAGGGCACAATAATTGGCTGCGAAGGACAGTTGTGAAACTTCAGGCCATAAAAGGCCGAATAAAGCTTTGTAGCGTATGTCCTTGAACATATCTGCAAATACCCATCTTGAAGGAGGAAGAACAATGAAGAAGATCTCTAGCGTTTTCTTGGCGGTCCTGGCCTTGGCATCGATGACATATGGTGCCAATATTGTATGGGTCTCGTTCCACCCTGCTGACGACACGCCATCCTCAGGGGCGGCAGGTACTGGTTTTACCACAGCGGTCGACAAGGCATATACGGACCTGCTCAAGGCTGCGGGGCACACGGTAACACGTTATGTGCAGACAGCCACCCCTGACTTGGCATTGCTGAATGCTGCAGACCTTGTGATCGTCAGCCGCTCTGTGGCAAGTGCGAGCTTCCAAAATGATGCGGCCACTAGGTGGAACAGCGTTACTGCCCCAATGATGATCCTAGGTGGATACGTACTTCGGCAGAACCGCCTGGGCTTCTGTACAGGAAATGACATCCCAGATACCACAGGCGATATAACGCTGACGGCCACGGACCCGACCCACCCGATCTTCGCAGGCATACCATTTAAGGATGGTACGATGGTGAATCCCTATGCCAGTATAGTACGGCATCCGGTCACGGGGGCCACGATGCGGGGCATATCCATTGTTACCAACCCGCCTAATCCCAATGGGAAGGTCCTGGCTACAGTATCTGCCGCAGGTAACGGGCCTGTCGGTGCCATGGTGATAGGCGAATGGCCAGCAGGTGTGACCGTGACACACGATGGTGGGGCCGGCACTGATGTCCTTGGTGGTCGCAGGCTCATATTCCTTACCGGCGCACGCGAGACAAGTGGGGTCAGTGCAGAGACTGCGGGCTATTATGACCTTTATCCAGATGGGGCAAAGATGTTCATCAATGCGGTAAACTACATGATGGGCATCCTCCCCAACCCGGGCAGGGCCTCGCGTCCTGTGCCCGACGACGGCCAGACGGATGTGCCAAGGGACCTTGCCTTGACCTGGGCTGCTGGTGCATATCCCTGTACGCACGATGTGTACCTGGGTCTAGCTTTTGAAGACGTCAATACTGCCAGCAG
>JARYLO010000107.1 GCA_029907605.1 Sedimentisphaerales bacterium | reverse complement strand
AAACTGTTATCGTCTCAGGCGGCAAATCCACCTTAATTCAGCTCAATTTTGCGCCCAGTTTTGGGGGAGGATTATACACGATCCGCAGATCGTTCGATGGATGACCCTCAATGAATGAATAGACCCGCAGGATATATTCACCTGGTTCAGTAAACTCTAACCTCTCCTCACCCCAGCTATACCAAAGCAGCAATGTACCACTTGTATTCAAGCCCAGTTTCACCCTGTAATAACAGGGTTCCAGGATAAATGCCTTTCTGTATCCTGCCATCCTCGGTCTGGACCTCGTATCGCATCATATGGTTCAGTTCTGGCGGTGTCTTGCCCGTCAGGTTACTCACATAGGGCTTCTTGAACCTATAGACCATCTTGATCACGATCGGTTCGCCAAGCCTGATAGAAGACCTGCTTGAGCTGATCTGGACGCTCACAGAATTGGGTTCAGCAGCACAAAGACAGACTCCACCTAAGACACATAACATTGCGATAGCCTGGTTAATCCCCGATGAATGTTCTTTGGCATTGCTTTATCCTTTCTATTCTACAGGGTTGGCTTTTTCTGTGGTCATGCCTTACTTTCCGCTGGTATTCGCCTTGTGGCCAGGGGCCTCCAGTACGCTACATCGCAACTTTATCACTGTTAACCAAAGGAACCAATGCGGCAACTAACGGCCGCATCTATCAGCTCCCCTAGAGTGCTCTGAGGCCTTCCTTGGCTTGAGCGCTACTGTTGGATCAGGGCCTTATCGCCAGAGCGGGTCTTCGCCGCCTGGACTAAGACCGGGGTCCATCCAATACGAAGAGATAGCCTTCTGAGCTACAAGCCCAGGCAGCCGATCGTCCTTGGGGCATAGGAGTGTCCAACAGTTCGACCTCTTTATTGGTAATCCCCTCAATGCCTGGGAGCCTGCACAGAGTTTATGGCTATGGCCATATCCTTGATCGATCCGGGCATCAGCAGGATCCTCTGGGAGCGGCCCTGCCTTTGGCAGGGGCTTTAAGGATCTGTCGGCAGGCAGATCCAGATGACTCAGATCCAATCGCTATGCAGATCACTAGGTTTCATCAGCCAGCCATGTGAAGAGCGCGGATGCATTCTGTACAGCATGTGTGGTTCCACAAGTTAGGACCTTCCAAAGCGACTTGGTGGTTGGCGCGTTGTACGCATGATCAAACCTCTATTGTGCACGGTCCAAGGTGACATGGTAGCTGACTTTGGCAGTGATTGCCATATCCTCCCAGGTCAACTCATGCGGTTCCTTGGCTGACAGTCTGGCAAATCTAGAGCTAGTGCCTTCGATGAGGACGGCTGTAGATCGCCAGCTCGCCTATTTCACTTGGAAGGTAGTAGGTAAATACCGAATCGTTGGTCTTCAGTATCTTGGCCTGCCAAGTAAGGGTTGACAGGCAAGGTGGTCTTATGGAAACTAATTGGCTTTCAAGGAGGTAAGATATGGCTGCAGGCACTAGCCTCATTGACCGACTTGACGCCCTGTACGAGTATGACAGAGAGCCTGTCAGCAAGGACAGACTTCGGGGTTGGGGGACGTTCATTGCGATGTTCTCCAGCGAGCATATAGCTGGGACCGAGTTCGTACTGGGTACGCTGCTTGTCATGCACGGCGTAAAGGCGTTCGATGTGTTCGTAGGGTTGGCATTGGGCAACCTATTGGCGGTGTTGAGTTGGGCATTCATGTGCGCACCGATTGCGGTCAGGGAACGTCTTACCATATATTGGCAGATCCGCAGGCTGGCTGGACCATGTCTAACGGTCTTGTATTCAGGACTGTTTGCCCTGATCCTGTGTCTGCTTGCTGGTTCCATGGTGAACGTATCAACTACGGCAGTCGCCACCACCCTCGGTATAACAAGCCCCAATTATGCCATAGGTCAGACCGTACCGTCCTTGAGGTGGATCTTGCTGGCTGTTTGCGTGGGTTCTGTTATTGCAGTGCTCGCTATACTAGGGTTCGACAGGCTTGCCCACTTCGCAAAGGTCGCTGCCCCATGGATGCCTTGCGTGTTCTTGGCCGGCGCAATAGCGTCCTTGCCGACAGTGGGGCTTACCAACATTAGAGACTTCTGGAAGGTGGCAAATGAGAAGATCTGGACAGGCTCTGCCCAACCTGGTCAGATCCAGTATGGGCTATGGCACTGTGTGGGGCTTGCCTGGCTGTGCAACATAGCCCAGCATATGGGCATGGGGGATGTAACGATATTCAGGTTTGCCAAGAGGTGGCAGATGGGCTTTGCGTCCGCATTTGGGATGTATCTTGGACACTACATGGCCTGGATCTGCTCTGGTGTGCTCTGTGCGGCCTACGTGCATGGCAGGACTGCTGCAGGGGAGGCCAATCCTAATCCAACCCCTGGTAATATAGCCATGATGGGTGCAGGATATGCTGGTATCATCTGTGTGCTACTGGCTGGGTGGACCACTGCAAATCCCACCTTGTATAGGGCAGGGCTTGCCTTCCAGGTGGCTACGCCCAATTGGCGTAGATGGGTCATGACATTGGTAGCAGGGATAATAATGATAGTGACTGCCTGCATCCCTGCCGTGTTGCACTATCTGGATCGGATTGTCGCCTATTATGGACTATTCTTTATGCCATTAGGTGCATTTATCTTTATGGACTTTTGGGTCTTTCCCAGGCTGGGGCTAATAAGATACTATGCAGAGCAAAAGGGCCTTAAATGGAGCTGGCCAGCTGCCGTGGGTTGGTTTGGATCGTTTGCCATCTGCTTTGTACTTTATGCAAAGGATCGGTACCCATGGATGGCCTGGGCCAATCGGTGCCTGCCAGGTCTTTTGGCCAACTATAAGGCGGATATATTCCTGCAGGTCTTGCCTGCTTGGATCATAGCGGTTGGCCTGTATACGACCTGTAGTGTCGTTCAACAACGGATAATACCCCTTATGAAAGGTAAGAATAGATGAGTCCTGTGATCAAGAGGATCCTTCAGTTCATCTCAATCTGTGGCATCGTTCTTACAGTGGCCCCTTCATTTGCATTCTTTGCAGGGCTGATCAATAGGTCGACATACCTTGATGCTATGCTTTTGGGTACGGTCATGTGGTTTGGGACCGCAGTATTCTGGGTGAAGGGCGTCGAGCTTGGGTAGGACCTATATGGATCGCCATACCACGGTGACAGATCTGCGATGTGAGTTTCTGACCAACCCATTGGGCATCGATGATCGCTGGCCGCGGCTCAGTTGGATTATCGAATCAGATAGGCCAGGTGCAAGGCAGGTTGCAAGGAGGATAATGGTGGCATCCTCCAGAAGATTGCTTGCATCTGGTAGGCTTGACCTCTGGGATACTGGCAAGGTGCAGGATGACCAGACCTGCCATATTGTTTACGAAGGAAGGCCGCTTTCCTCGAGGCAGACCTGTTTCTGGCAGGTGCAGGTCTGGGACGAACAGGGCCAGATGGCTATGTCCGAGCCTGCATTCTGGACCATGGGACTCTTGAGCTGTCAGGATTGGCAGGCCAAGTGGATTGTGGCAGACCCGAGCTATCTGGATCGGGCTAGCCATGTGGTCAGACCTACTCCCACCCAGCCTGGCACACCACCTTGGTTTAGGAAGGCATTCCAGGTCAGCGGCGAGATAATGAGGGCCACACTATATGTCAGCGCAAGGGGCCTTTTTGAGTGCTACATCAACGATCACCATGTGGGCCAGGACTTGTTTGCCCCTGAGTGGACCGATTACAACAAACGCATCCATTACCGCACATATGATGTAACTGGACTGGTCAGGCAGGGTGGGAATGTCATAGGTGCCATCTTAGGTGACGGCTGGTACAGTGGGTTCGTGGGCTGGCAGGTAAGGCGGGGCAGGTACGGACTGCAGAATAGTCTGTTGGCGCAATTGGAGATTGAATTGGCTGATGGCACAAGAGAGCTTGTCGTCACCGATAGTTCATGGCGGTGCAGTGCAGGGCCGATCATCTATTCTGACCTCCAGATGGGGGAGGCATACGATGCCAGGTACGAGCTTATCGGCTGGCAGGATCCAGGATACGATGACAGAAGATGGGCTGGCTGCCTCGAGGTGGATTGGCCTACGGCCCAACTAGTCTGGCAGAGGAGCGAGCCTGTAAGGATCGTGGGCCAGATCAGGCCTGTCTGTGTGAATCAGGTCGGACCAGGCGTATGGATCTTTGACCTCGGCCAGAACATAGCTGGCTTTGTGAGATTGAAGGTCAAAGGGCCTGCCGGTACTAGGGTGGTATTGAGGCATGGGGAGAGGCTCAATCCAGATGGGACCCTTTACACAGAAAACCTCCGCAGGGCCAGGGCAACTGATGTGTATATACTCAAGGGCGACGGCCAGGAGCTCTGGCACCCACGTTTTACATTCCATGGGTTTCAGTATGTGGAATTGACCGGCCTTCCATATCCCCCTGACCTGGATACGGTCACTGGCTGTGTGGTACATTCCGATCTCCGACAGACAGGTTGGTTCGAGTGTTCTAATCCCCTGATCAACAGGCTCTGGCTGAATACACTCTGGAGCCAGAAGGGCAACTTCCTAAGCATACCTACGGACTGCCCGCAAAGAGATGAGCGGCTTGGCTGGACCGGCGATGCCCAGGTATTCTGCAGGACCGCATCATACAATATGGATGTGGCCGCCTTCTTTTCAAAATGGATGATAGATGTCGAGGATGCCCAGACGCCCGAAGGGGTCTTTCCAGATACGGCACCTCGTCTTGCCGAGGACCAAGACTGGGTAGGTCTTGATGGCCTTTGCGGTGCTGCGGGCTGGGCGGATGCGGGGATCATAGTGCCTTGGACGATCTGGAGGATGTATGGTGATACCCGGATCATAGAGCGGCATTACGATGCCATGGCAGCCTGGCTCGACTATCTTGAGAGGGCCAATCCCGATGGGGTCCGCAGGAACGAGCTGGGCAACAATTATGGGGACTGGCTCTGTATCCCATCAGATACGTCCTTCCGCACGCATTCGCCTATGAAGACCTTGCTGGCAACTGCCTTCTGGGCATCTGATGCTGCCAGGCTCTCGGCCATGGCAAAGGCGATCGGCAGAGACAAAGAGGCAGCCCGCTTCCAGGCCATGTTCGAACGGGTCCGTAGGGCATTCCAGGTCGAGTTCCTGTTACCAGATGGCAGGCTCAAGGTCGAGACCCAGACTGCGTACCTGCTGGCATTGGCGTTCGATCTATTGCCTCAAGACGTGAGGACTGTGGCAATAGAAAGATTGGTCGAACTGATAAGACAGCGGGATTGGCACCTGAGCACAGGGTTTATTGGTGTTGGGCTGTTGAACCCGATACTTACAGAGTCCGGCAGGGCAGACGTGGCATGGCGGCTGCTCTTCAATGAGGACTATCCATCGTGGCTTTATCCGGTAAGGCATGGTGCCACTACTATTTGGGAGCGGTGGAATGGATGGACCGAACAGGAGGGCTTCTTTGACCCGCAGATGAATTCATTCAATCATTATTCACTCGGTTCTGTGGGTGAATGGCTCTTCCGCCATGCCGCCGGGATCGAGCTAGATCAAGACGTCAATGGCTTCAAGAGTCTCGTCATTAGGCCCTATCCTGACAAGAGGCTTAGTTTCTTAAGGGCTAGATATAGATCCATAATGGGAACAATCGAATCCGGCTGGCAGTGGCAGGGGGATGACCTCGTCCTTTCTGTCAGGATCCCTGCCAATACACAGGCAAGGGTGTATGTGCCCAGCGATAATGGGTCAGCTGTGGTCATCGACCGGGTAGACGTAGGGTATCGCGACCTAGTGGTGCCGCTTGGCCGTGAAGGCCAGTTCTCCATTTTCCGAGTCTTGGCAGGCAGTTATGCGTTCAGAAGCATGTTCAAAGGCTAGGTCCTAAGGTTTGGTCATATGGCGGGCCCAGCTAGCCGGGTTGGTTGGGGTTTTGCCGTACCATCCTTGGGTTGACTGATCAGGTCTTCGGGGTCTGGCCGCCTGCAGCCAGCCAGTTGAGGTAGTCTTCAAGGTTTGTATAGCCATCGCCATCGGAGTCGCGGGGGCCATCTGAGGGGTCATTGGGATCCAGGCCCTTGCTTGCCTCCCAGGTGTTTGGCATGCCATCGCCGTCTGTGTCCCAGTCTGGAGGCCTTCTGACCTGGGGTACTCCTTGCCATAGACCGTCTCGAGACCAAGTATAGCCTAACGATAGATATCTGCTATGATATAGGATAGCGATTAGAAGGCAAACAATGATATGAAGTGCCTGTTTATGTCGATCTTATTGGTCCTGGCTGCTGGCGGCTCTGATGAGCCTGTTCGTTATGTAGGTCCTGACAAGGTATCGAACAGCGATTACAGGGACGGCTATCACGACGGCCAGATGCGGCCTGCAGTAGGTACACACAACTATCAGATCCTGAGGGCCAACAGGACCCACCCCGAATGGTCCGATGGCCTGGGCTGGACCTACAATCATGCCCCGATGCTGGCATATGTAAACGGCCAGTTCTATTGCCAGTACCTGACCAATCCATTCGGTGAGCACATACCGCCTGGTCTGACCATGCTGGTCCGTTCCAAGGATGGGGTCAACTGGACCATGCCGCAGGTCCTGTTTCCCATATACATCACATACGATCCAAATGCCTGGGTAGTCTATCACTTCATGCACCAGAGGATGGGCTTCTATGTTGCTCCCAATGGCAGATTCCTGACCATGGGTTTTTATGGCCCGCCAGATGGTGATGGGATAGGGAGGGTGGTAAGGGAGATATATCCTGATGATTCGCTGGGGCCTATATACTTCATCAGGGTAAACGATAACTGGACAGGGCAAGTCAACTTTCCACTGTATACTGAATCTAGGGATGAAGGCTTTGTCGAGGCCTGTGAGGCATTCCTCGCAGATCCGGTAAGGAGGATGCAATGGTGGGAGGAGGATCGATTCTGCAAGGACAAGGACGAGTTCTACCGTGTGCCATGGATAGATGACAGGGGCCAGAAGGTCCCAGGAAAGGCATTCTGCTTCTACAGGCGTGACGATGGGGTCATAGTCGGGTTCTTCAAGGATAGGTGGGTCACGACCAGTGCAGATGGGGGACTTACGTGGAGTAAACCTGTGAGATGCAATAGCTTGACATATGGTGGTGCCAAGATCTGGGCCCAAAGGCTCGACAATGGCCAATATGCCCTTGTGTACAATCCTACCGACTCTGCTGCACGGCACCCAGTTTGCGTCGCCACTAGCGATGATGGTATCGATTTCGACGGCCTGGCCGTTGTTCACGGCGAGGTCCCGCCCAAGCGATTCTGGGGCAGGGAGAAGAGGCCTGGACCGCAGTATGTCAGGGGTATCGTTGAAGGCAACGGCAATCCGCCAGGCGATGATCTTTGGGTGGTATACTCGGTCAACAAGGAGGATATATGGATCTCTCGCATACCCGTGCCTGTACGAAGGGAGGTAAAAGGCCCGGTCCACGATGACTTTACATCCATGCCATTAGGCCGATATGTCAAGGATTGGAATATATACAGCCCCAAATGGTGTCCGATTGAGATAGTCCAGGTCCCAGGCCAAGACCGAAAGGCCCTGAGGTTGATGGACTACGACCCTTACGACTACGCAAAGGCGGTGAGGGTCTTCCAGCGGGCCTCCAGGCACCAGATCTCCTTTGGCCTGCGTGCAGAAAGGCCTGCCGAGCCGCTTGATATAGAGGTCTTGGCAGCCAAGGGCCAGAGGCTCATAAGTATCCGCATCGACAGGGACTGCAGTGTCCTAGTAGGGAGGCCTGATGGCAGCTATAGCAGGATCACGGGCCTTGCAAAGGCTAGTTGCGCCAGATTCACCATAAGCTCCGATGCCGATTCCGGAAGGTTCAGGCTTGCATTGGATGCAAACGATGTGACCTACGAAGGTGATCTTTGCCAGGACGGCGAGCCTGAGAGGATAGAGTTTCGCACAGGTCCATACAGGCTGGCAGACGATGTGCAGAAGTACAAGAGCGGCTCTGAGGACAAGCCCGGCTGGGATGAACCTGGTGCAGATGAGAAGACCGACCCTACGATCTACTACCTGATGGATCTGGAGGTCTACCCTGGCTCGCGAAGTCAGGCGGGCCTCATGGATCGGGCTCGCCTTAAGGGGTATGTAGATCAGTTCAATGCTGCAGAAGCCAAATGGGTGGCAGAGCATGGGCCATATCCTCGCATCAAGGATGTTGAGGATGCAGTGCCTGACGAGCAGGCCTGGCAATGGATGGAAGAGAACGTACCATTTTTCGAGTGCCCTGACCCGGTGATAGAGAGGAGTTATTACTATCGCTGGTGGTCGTATAGGAAGCACATAAAGCGTACGCCTGAAGGCAGGGTCGTCACCGAATTCATAACACCGGTCCGCCATGCAGGCAAATACAACACCATAAGTTGCGCCCTGGGGCACCAGATCTATGAGGGCAGGTGGTCCAAGGACCGGTCATTCCTGGATGAATATATCCTCTTCTGGCTGCGCGGCAGGCAAGGGGGACCCCAGCAGCACCTGCACAAGTACAGCAGTTGGCTGGCCGATGCGCTCTACAATCGGTTTCTTGTCACGGGCAACGCAGCATTCGTTGTCGATCTGCTGCCGGATCTAGTGGCCGACTACCGGCAATGGGAACAGGCACGCCTCCTTCCAGATGGGCTTTTCTGGCAATACGACGTGCGCGATGGGATGGAGGAGTCCATCAGCGGCTCCAGGACCAGCAGGAATGCCAGGCCTACGATCAATAGCTACATGTACGGCAATGCAGTGGCCATAGCCAGGATCGCACACATGGCGGGCCGGCTCGACCTGGCAAGGGAGTTTGAGACTAGGGCCTTGCAGCTCAAGAGGCTGGTGGAGGAAAGGCTCTACGACCCAAATGCCGAGTTCTTCAAGGTGCGATTGCCTGATGGTAGACTCTCGGATGCCCGCGAGGCGATCGGGTTTATCCCTTGGTACTTCAATCTGCCCGCTCCTGGGCATGAGCGGGCGTGGGGGCAGTTGCTCGATCCAGAGGGATTCAGGGCCCCGTTTGGCCTGACCACTGCCGAGCGCAGGCATCCGAACTTCAGGTCGCATGGCACAGGGACATGTGAATGGGATGGTGCGGTCTGGCCCTTTGCCACCAGCCAGACACTCACTGCCATGGCCAACCTGATCCGCAACTACCAGCAGGAGATCGTAGGTCCCAAGGAGTATCTCGATTTCCTGCGCCAATACGCCGCCAGCCACCAGAAGGACGGCCAGCCCTATATCGGCGAATACCTAGACGAGAAGACAGGGCGGTGGATCAAGGGTGACGACCCTAGGGGTAGGCATTATAACCATTCTACCTTCTGTGACCTTGTGATAACGGGCCTTGTAGGTCTTTGCCCCCAGCCAGACCAGACCATTGTCGTGCACCCACTGGTGCCAGAGGAGACCTGGGACTGGTTTGCCATAGAAGGCCTTACCTACCATGGCCAGGACGTTGCCATATAC
>JARYLO010000106.1 GCA_029907605.1 Sedimentisphaerales bacterium | reverse complement strand
CCCAACTGCTGTAACAATAGGCGGTGAATCTATCTTAAATTCTACAATTTTCTGTCTTGACAATGGGTAGGGATATAACTGTAAGCTTTTCCTTCCCTGATAACCAACTCCGGCCGCTGCAGTATGGACTTGTCGATACAAGGAGCAACGCGAAAGATATATGTCCTCGGCCAACTCCGAAAATCAGGAGCCTCACCGAGAGCCTGAACACGAATGGGGTCAACACTCTCACTCTTTAGAAACTGAAACTTTATGCTGTTTCCCTCTTCAGGTTCGGCTGCGTTCAACATTTTAAAAAGGCTAGTATCAAGTGAATCATTATATTCTTTTTGATGCAAATATTTGAGGCCATATCTTAACCCCCTGGGATTGGTTTAAATCAGTAAACATCAAAACTACAACTTTGTGGGTCGCTCGGATTACCATAGTCACCAGGCACACGGTCAATCACTCTGCAGTCTTAGTCATCTGTCCAAGTATCATCACCATCTAGGTATCGATACGGTAAATGAATTGGCCCATCGTCAGGGTCAAGATCCACACCCACACAACCTGCAGACGCATCATATATCCATTCCCCAAGCCTGGCAAAGGCCTGATTGCCAAATCCTGTACGACCGTCGCCCCAACCCCAGTCGCCACTGACTACGGGATTAGGATTTATGCCAGCACCAGGGTCTAGTACACCCAAGTTATAGAACGGATTGTTTGTCCAACTTCTCCCAATGGAGTAAATGCAATTCAGATAACCAAAGTTGCCAACATAAGAACTTATAGCCCCACAACCGAGAGCATTTGCAAAAACTACAACCGCCTTTGCCATATCATAGCAATTTACGATTCCAACACTGGGATAGCGGCCCAGCCACTTTGTCAGGTTGAAAGCAGCAGACCCTCCATCAGAAGTATATTCCAGAGCCAGCAACTAAAATGCCATTTTTGTAACGGCCAACATCATATAACCCTCCGGCATAATTGTAGAAATTATCCCATATTTCATCCATTGCTTCTGTTTCTGTATCACTACCCCAGGTGACCTGGCATGATATATCCAGCACCTGGGGCCAAGGTATCTCCTGAGGCGCACGTGGGCTGGCCAACACAACGTATAGCCTGCAACCCGACTGCTCAGTCATATCTATCCACTGATTCATACCCCACGGCACCTTGTAACGCAACCTGGCTGTGTAATCACGCCGTTGAACTGAATCATTGATGTTACCCTCTGCCTGGCATATGATCGGATCTGATGGCCAAGTCAGATCACCAGCGTAATCATGAGGCACCCTCACAGCCTCCATCCCCTGCCAATCCGCTATGTTCCAATAGTCTCCAGATGTCTCTGCCCTCACTACAATACCATCCGTTGCAAACGTCAGATTCAAAGGATGCCATAGCCTGACCTGTGCAGTAGCCCTGACACCCCTTATCCAACAGGCAGGCCCATTGTGGGCTGGATCCCTCTGGAGCTCAGGCTCAACTACATTATGCAAAGGACAATCAAACATATAGCGAACTGAATCTACCACCGGTACAACCACGTCTACCGTAGTACTCACACCCGAGCCGCAGCACCAGCGACATGTCAAGGATCTGACCCCAGCACTCCCAAAAGTGACCGTAACCATCTCGCCTACCCCGCTTGCTGCCCCAGACCAAACAGGACTGCCAGGCGGCCAAATGGCATCGTACGGATACGGCCTAGCCCTGAATCTGTACCTAGTCCCAGCTAGTACCACAATCCTTTCTGGTATGTTACTCCAGCTACCCTAGCTTGGCATCTAGGCAAGATATGCAATTATGAACTTGCCAAAGAACCGCCCACTAACTTCCTGGCTCTGGCTGCCACCAGCAGCCTCTACCACCTACCATACATCTGACACCCAATACGCCCACGAAACATCCCTATCCAATCCCATGGCCCTACCAATCTAACCGCTCACCTTGAGCTTAACCGCCACAGTAACCCTTCTAGGCTCACTTTCACCACTCTCACAGGCAGGATGCACCGATACCTTCCTGCTGCCATCACTGACTACAAGCTCAAAGACCAAGACTACCTCCTGATCAACCTCAGGGGCAACAAAGCTGGGCCTTACATTATCTGCCCCTGACAACACTACCAAAGGCCCCAATACCTGCCTCCAGGCATATTCAAGCCTGTTCCCATCTAGATCACTGCTTGATGACCCATCTGGCTGAACCTTCTGGCCAGATAAAACCACCATGTCCTTGCCGGCATTTGCAACAGGCCTCTTGTTTGGAAATGGGATGAGCCAGTCCTCCTTGTTGGCCCGCCACCACTGAAGACATTGGGACGGCGTGGCATTAGGGTCTACACTGCCTTTGTAAGCCGACTAACTACGGCTACAAGTTCCCTGTCGCCTCGGCTGATCTTATCAATAAGCAATGGCAAGGCTGCTATACCTAAAAGAATGATCCGAGATTGTATTTCTGCGGCTTGCTCCCCTTTAGCCTGGTTCTGCGATTCCTTCCAGTCACTATGCAGCTTCCTAAAGCGCTGCTCAGTGAATTTCTGTCCGACCTTCCACCAACGATTCCATACGTGTTCGCTAGATGGCGGACCATTTTTCTGTACCATATCGGGGAACTCTTCGACAAATCAAACACATGCCTTAGGCCAGTTTCCTTCACGTCTAACATGCCATTCAAACCTTGTTATCTCGGACAAGGCATAACCAAGTGCGTGGTCTTTCTGCAGTTTTTCCATAATATACGGTATAACGGATGTGCCCAATTCAATAACCTGGCGGAAGGGTTCGTTGTCATACAGATCACCAGTTCTAACTATCGAACTGTACTTCGACACACCATGCTCTGCAATCCACTCCCGCCAAAGGTCATACCTAGCCTCGAACAATAACTTAACCTCCTCTCCATTGCGTTGCGCGAAATCCGAACACAGGGGAGAATACAAGAATAGGACCAGACGTAGCCCCATAAATAGTCCTTTTCCGAAGTTAATCATCGTGGGTCTCCTTTTCAAACCAAATGTTTATTACTTGTAATACCGTATTGGCAGGCCATACGCGCTGTCGCTCAATTGATCCCATACGTGTTCGATCCGCTCCCAGGACCCACATTTGCTTTCAAACATGATCCATTGTCCCGCTCCGCACCCACAGGTCTTATTTCGAGCTCCGTGAAATTTTGAGTAGTACATCACAATAGCATCGGCGGGCCCAGACGCGGTTGCAGAATAGCCTTTCGCTGCATAAAAGCGTCAACATCCGAAATTTCTAAGAGACCATCGTTATCTCCATAGTCCCTATCTATGAATTCGTCACCATATTCAGTAGGATCATGGGGTGGGCCAATGGCCCCAATCCATTTATCTGAGATCCCCACAGACCACGCAATACAATTGTAGTTTAGATCTAGGAAAGGAGATCTGTCGGTAATACTCCATTCACATCTTCTCAGCCCAGGGAATGCGTTCTCAAACCTTTGTCTCTGGCCATTGTCAGTCCTTGGCTGATCTCCACAATCCGCTGCTATGAAGCTGTACCTGACTTTGTCACTAGCTACCTCAGACCCACGGGCTATATACTCCACTATCAAATCCCCTCCACCAACCCCTACCCCCTCAACATATAAACCCCCACATAACAAAAGAAACTCACTCCGCTGGCTAGGATCGGATAGATCCCAATACCTACTGGCCTGCCCAGCATCTATTACCAAATGACTAGATCCCTTGGTAGCAGCCTCCCAAATCCTAGCAGCTGTCATGTTGGTCAAGCTAATAACCCCAAATGTAACCAGTGGACTTAATGATATGCTAACCAGCCTCAGGTCATCCTCACCTGGTACAGACGATAATGGCCCAAAAGGCTACTTGCCGCTATACCATCTCTTCCTATAAGCATTGGGGCACCCAACCAAGCGACCTGACCATGGCCTTGGATTTCTATCTGTACCCGTTTCTTCTTTCAAGATTCCCTTTGCTCTGAGATTAGGCCTGAAGTTAATATATTGTCAATAAGTAATAATGTAAAAAATCTGTAAATATCTGCCCCCTGCAGGCCTGAGGCTGTAGTAGTTACACACTGCAAATTCCTGCCGGGTCTAGCTTGTTGCTGAGGCTCATGCAAGGCCCTAGCCTATCCGCTAATGGTTTTTGAGGTATTTGTTGGCGGGTATGGGGCGACAGTGATGGTGACCAATAGTGCAGATCAGGGCTCCAATGTAATCATTGCCTGCTCACGGACCTTTAGGTTGGTCGCGTTTGATCGGCCTTCTGGACTGGGACCAATCGGCCTGCGGTAGAGACCGGGTGGACCGCGGTCTATGCGGTTGCTGGGGCCATGCCCAACCCACGTAAGGGCTGGCTGCAAGATAATGATCAATCCTTATCTCTGCCTGCCCAGCAGCAGGGTCTGTGCGCGCATGGATCACCCTGCCTTCGCCCATCGAGATCGCAACATGGCCATAGGGAGGACAACCATAGAAGACCCATGCCCCTTTTGGAGAAGGCACGATCCATCGATTCTTGGGGGCATTGAGGGCCTCAGCAGAAGAGTACGCGATGCCATATGACCCCCCGACTGGTGTGCCAGTCTTGACGTATGCGTCGTATACGAAGCCCAGGCAGGCATAGTAGTAGTTACCCTTACCGTATCGCTTCGTGCGGTCATATCGTCTGCCTACCATGGACCTGGCCCATCGTACGGCCCTGTCGATCTGCTCTTGGGTCATCCATGGTTCTGCGGCCGTAAGATTAGGATCAGATGTCGAGCCGGACCATATCTCAATATCGGGCCAATCGTTTGGATCATGAGGCCACGGCCTGATCAGCACATTGGGGTCCGGAAGGCCCAGCCTATGGCGCATGGCAGGTGGCGCACCCAGCCAGTTAGGCCACCTGCGCATGATAGAGGACCTCTCGAGCATCCGCCTCATATGGATCGGCAGCCATTGATTTGGATCTTGGATCATTGATACCAGATGGCAACCTAGGCAGGTATGTGATGGCGTAGCGGCCATCCGATGCAGAAAGGATAACGATCATGGCATTGGCATCTGGGACCAATACCATGCCGGCTACGACGGTCAGTACCACAATGCCAACTATTAGACTGACCAACTGCCCGGCCATACTAGATCCTCGATAAGGCTTAAGCCCACAAACGATTATGGTTAGCGCCTTCCCTCCGAAGGATCAGTTGGCTTGACTATGTGCACTAGACCGAATGTCTGCCCAAGATTCAATACGTCCGCTCCAGAATACCGTTCGAGCAGATTGTAAGCAGCGACGCAAGATCCTTCACACCCCTGAGGCGGTCCACCTGGATGCGTGTCTGAAGATCGCATCCTGCGGCTGCAACGATTACTGCCGTCGGTAGAGGACGTCTCAGCATACCGCGCTCCATCCACTCTTAGCGTGGATTGTTTTTCTTGCTTGAACTGACCTGCGACGCTACCATTGTGTGGTCTGCAGTTGTGCAGGGAGTATGATCAACGGTCACTTACTGCGTTGTAAGAAGGGAGAAGACAATGGCTAGGCAACGAATCAATCTGTGGATAAGTGCCATCTTGGTGGCAGGAGGCCTGGCAAATGGGGCAATCTATGGTAGCTCGCCAGTAGAGGAACTGACGAAGGTCTTGCCTGATAACCTGCTATTTGTGGCGGCTACTAGTGGGGGCGACAGCCTCAAGGCAGACTTCGAGAAGGCCATGCTGGGTCAGATCTGGAACGACCCATCTGTGCAGGCCTTTTGCCAGCAGGTCTGTAAGGAATTGATGGCCAAGCTCCAAGAGGCACATGGGGCAGATGAAGAGGCCATTAAGGTCATCAGGACCCTACTGGAGTGCGTGGTACTCAGTAGGCCTATGGCGATCGGGGTGGTGCAGGCACCAAGCGGCAAGGAGATACCCCTATCGCTGTTTGTGATCATCGATGCATCTGACCGTAAGTCGGATCTGGAGGCTGTGGTGGGCAAGATCGAGGCCATCCTAGGCCAGGACCACCTGGCCGATCTCCAGGTGGGGCCTTCGAAGATGCGGGGCCTGAAGGATAATAAGGAGATCCCCCTGTACTGGGGCTGGCAGGGTAACCGGCTGGTCTTTGCAGCCAATGATCCTGATGGGGCGGCCATCAGGTACTTGGGGCAGCCAAGGCCTGCACCAGCGGACTATCTAAAGAAGGTGCCTGGCCACGGTGATGCACTGATGGTGTATTGCGCGTATGGCAGGCTGATGGACATGGTGGGGGATATTGTGGCCAAACACGCTGGCGAGGGTGAGGCCAAGTGCTTCAAGGCCATCATGTCTGAACTGGGGATTGCAGGGATGGGGGCCCTTACTGTGCGTGCAGGTTTTTCGGGCCCAGATATGGTCGTAGACTCATACCTGCACATGCCGCAGCCAAGGAAGGGGTTGCTAGCAGCATTCAGGCCGATCGACACTGACATGCTCCGGATGGTCCCTCAAGATGTCATGTCTGCAGGCGCGTGCAACTACGACCTTTCTACCATCTTCGATGTCTGCATGAATGCGATAAAGGCATGCTCACCCGATGACCTCTACCCAGAGGTACAGAAGGGGCTTGAATCCGTCGAGACACAGATACAGGTCAAGATAAGAGACGGCCTGATCAAGGGCCTGGCCGGCCCTATGGTACATTATGTGATCCCTGCTGGCAGGCTCCAGGATGCCCAGATGGGCGGTTTCGTCTTGATAGCAAGGCTTACGGATGCGGGGCTGTTCGAGAAGAACATGGTTGCCCTCGGGCAGTTCATCAGCTCCAAGGCCAAGGGGATGTTCCAGACAGGCTCGCAGACCGATGATGCAGGCCGCACGTATTATGTCTGGGCCATCCCGCCCCTGGCCCTCGCACAACTGATGCCAACATGGTCTGTGGTCGACGGCCATGCGATCATTGCCTTTAATACGGCCCTATGCCGGCTGGCAGTAGAGCAGATCACGTCCAAGGATAGGCCGTCAGTTCTAGACAATGTGGGATACAAGAAGGTCGCCGTAAGTTTGCCGAAGGGGCTGTTGAGCCTGCGCTATGTAGACTCTCAGACCCAATTCAATACAACTGTTACGCAGCTACAACAGGCCTGGCCTATGCTAGTCATGGCCGCAACCCAGTCCGGCCTAAGGCTGCCAGTGGTCCTCCCGGCCCTAGGTAAGTATGCGGCCCAGATGCAGCCAGGCCTTGAGTACAGTTATGCAGATGCCGAAGGATTCTACTCACACTATCAGGGCACATGTATCGAGTAGAGCATGGTGGCTCCAGCAGGTGCCGCAGTGGGCCTTGGGGTCATGATGCCCGCCATCTTCCGTGCCAGAAAGCGTGCCCCTATAGCATCCTCCGCAGCAAACCTGAGGAGTATAGCCCTGGCACTGATATTCCATGCCAATGAGCACGACAACAGACTCCCTGACACACTGGAACAGGCCAAGGACCTTTTCGGCAGTACATTCCCCAGTGCAAGGCCAGACGAGTCACCGCGGAGGCCGAAGGACTTCGCGGGTCCAGCCTACATATACGTACCCGGTCATACCCTCGATAGCAAGCAGCCGCATGAACTTGTGCTGCTCTATGAGAACCCTGAATACTGTAGTGATGGGGTGATTGTAGCGTTCCTTGATGAAAATGTGGAGTTCATGAGGCCAGAGGCCTTCATGCAGGCCCTGAGCACCACATACGAGCGCCTGGGCAGGCCGATGCCCCAGATCCGGTTCAAGGGAAGGTGACTCGCCATGTCTTCAGGCTGGCTGCTATTGCCTGCCAGCAAGGCTAGACGCATACTCAGCCGCAAGGCCAGACAGGTCCTCGCATATCGACGCATAGTTTGGGTCGTTGGCCAGGTTCTTGAGCTCCAGTGGATCTGTCTGCTCGTCAAAGAGCATGGCACCACCTGCCTGGAACTGTGCATAGCGCCACCGTCCAGCCCTGACTGCCACAGCCCATAAGCTCGTGCCGTCCTCACTCCATACTGTAAATGCAGGATGGTCCCAGGCTGCACCAGGGTCTTTCAGCAGAGGCACAAGGCTGCGGCCCTCCAGGCCTTGTGGCATGGGTAGGCCGCACAGCTGCACCAGGGTTGGGAATATATCCACAGACTGCACGATCCTATAGCATACCCTGTCATTGCCGGCTAAACCTGGTGCAAATATGATCAGCGGCACCCTGGCCCCCTGTTCGAAAAGGGAACCTGCCTTGGACCACTTTCCCTTCTCGCCCAGTTGATAGCCATTGTCACCCCAAAACACTATTATGGTCTTTTGACGCAGGCCGAGCCTATCCAGTTCTGCAATCACCCTGCCTGTGTTCCAGTCCATCCACGAGACACTAGCTAAGTACGCCCTGATCATCTGCCTGGCCTCCTGCTCTGTCGCATCGCGGTTGACGAACAGATCTGCGTTCCTTGGCCTGATGGCCGCCCTTGGGAAGCCTTCGGGCACTGTTGGCCTGGGGGCAAAGTCCACAGGCAGGGGGATCTTATTGGGGTCGTACCACTGGTAGAATCGCCTCGGTGCGGTCGGCGGGCTGTGCGGCTTGGAGAAGCCACAGCCTATGAAGAAGGGCCTGTCCTTATACTGCCTGAGGTACCCTATGGTCCGCTCAGCTACCGCATTCTCCGGATGGCCCTCGCCGTCACCTTCCAGGACCAGGTACCTGTCAGACCTCTGGGCCTTTGTGAGCTTGGCATCACCAGGTGGCGGCCACTGCGATCCCCTGGCAGGCGGTCCGGCTAGGTCCTCATCATCCTGGTCTGCCTGCGTCCACGCACAAGGATCGTCAATACCACCGTGGAATATCTTACCTGCCCTAAACGTGAGATATCCGTGCTGCCTGAACCACTGTGGCATGCTGACAAGGCCTGGCCTGGTCTGCCTGAACGATGTCCGGTTATCCAGGATGCCAATGGTGGTTGGGTGCTTACCTGTGAGCATTGAACTGCGAGACGGATTGCACAAGGGAAACTGACAGTACGCCCGATCGAACCAGACCCCTGCAGATGCGAGCCTGTCAAGATTGGGTGTCCTTGCCATGCCTGCATAGCAGCCCAATTCTGCCCGCAGATCGTCAGATATGATCAATAAGACGTTGGGTCTTGTGCCTACCTCAGACCCGACTGCGATGTACGCACAGGAAAAGATCAAGATCGCTATACCAGATCTAGTCATGATCCATGCCCAGTAGTCCCTTGACTGTGCTAGCCCACATATCCAGCCATGATAACTTGGCTAAGCGTGTAGAAATCCTCCTATCCAAGATAGAGATCCTTGAGGGCCTCCGTAATCTTGCTTGCCTGACTTCTGAGCCACTCAACTACCGCCACGTTCATATGAAACCTTCGCCTCTCAATCTATACGACATAGCAAGAAAGGCAAGCCTCACCTTGCCAGGCTTGAAACCATGGATCTGAAGGTATCCCTTTCCTGCTGGCCAAGGCCAGGATCGTTGGCTGCATTGGAGAGGAGCTCTGCTGCCTGTTGGATCCTGCCATCAGCAATGTATAGCCTGCTGAGCATAAGATACGCAGGGGCATATGGCGGATTTGTATCCACAAATGCCTCCAGTAGTCTTATCGCTTCCCCGACCTGCA
>JARYLO010000105.1 GCA_029907605.1 Sedimentisphaerales bacterium | reverse complement strand
CCTCTGGGGGCCAGACCATCCATATCTCTATACGGTGCGGATCAGCATCATCCGGGCTGGTTCACAAGTAGATTCATGCCAGGTCCCCTTTGGCATCAGGACCGTCAGGTGGGACCTGCAGGATGGCCTTATCCTCAATGGTAGGCCCATCAGGCTGAGGGGATGGGGCCAAAAGCCTACCAATGAGTGGCCAGGCCTGGGGGCTGCATTGCCCGATTGGCTGCACTTCTATACCTTAGACCTGATGAAACAGGCAGGTGCAAACTTGGTCCGTTGGGGCCACTGCGCGGCAGGGCCAGCGCAGATCGAGGCATGCGATAGGCTGGGCCTGCTTGTGATCCAGCCGGGGGTGGACGGCGAGTCCGACACGGTTCGGTCTGCATGGCAACTGCGGGCATCTGCATTCAGGGACCTGATCATCTACTTCCGTAACCATCCCTCGATCCTGATCTGGGAGGGCGGCAACCAAAAGGTATCAACAGAGCATGCCATGGAACTGCGTGGGTACATGGACCTGTACGACGGACATGGGCAGCGGGCATATGCACACAGGCGGGCAGATAAGGCAACTGCACAGTTTATGGATGTGGGCATAGGTACCGAAGGGGGCCGCGAGATCTCGTGGTTGCCTGTGGTGGAAGGAGAATACAACCGAGAGGAATCTCCACGCAGGGTCTGGGATGACTACTCGCCGCCGAACTTCGGATATCCAGAGGCAAAGGGTCAGACATACCAACTGACATCGGAACAGTTCGCAGTCAACCAGGTCAGTCAATACGTTCGCAAGCTCCTGGTACCTGGCCATTGCGGCGGTGCAAACTGGATCTTCTCTGACTCCACCAGCGGGGGCAGGGTCAGTTGTGAGGTGGCCAGGGCAAGCGGCGAGGTGGACGCTGTCCGCCTGCCAAAGGAGGCATACTTTGTCTGCAAGGTCATGTTCAGTGACCAGCCTCATGTGCATATCATCGGGCACTGGACCTATCCTGCTGGGACCAAGAAGACCATGTACGTTGCCTCCAACACCGAGCAGGTGGAGCTAGTGGTAAACGGCAGGTCCTATGGTACCAGGGCCCCAAAGGATAGATACCTCTTTGTATTTGACGAGGTTGTTTGGGAGCCCGGCCAGATCAAGGCCATAGGCTATAGTGCAGGCCGGGTAGTGGCCAGTCAGACCAAGTACACTGCAGGGCCTGCAGTTGCATTGCGTATGACACCGATCACAGGACCAGGAGGGTTTATTGCAGATGGCTCGGATGTTGCACTGATAGATGTGGAGGCCGTGGATGCAAACGGGCTAAGGTGCCCTACCTTTCAGGGTCGTGTGGACTTTGAATTGTCAGGTCCTGCAATATGGAGGGGTGGCTACAACAGCGGCAAGATAGATTCTATAAACAAGACATTCCTTGACCTCGAATGCGGGATCAATCGGGTCTCGATCAGGTCTGCTAGGACCGCTGGCCTGATCACACTGACCGCCAGGTCTGAAGGCCTGCGACCTGCCACGATCCAGATCAGGTCCATCCCATCCCATACCGAAGGCGGCCGGTCCAGGCAGATGCCCAAGATGCAGACTGTGGCATTGGCTGGACCTGATAGAGATAGTGGCCAGGCCCATAATCCCTTATCAAGATATTGTATAACCTCATTTTCTTATTCAGGGCCATCTGGCATCGTGCATGTGGAACGTAATGCCCGCGATGGCAGGAATGTATATGTGGATCGCGACTGGGCATTTCAAGGCCTGCCTGAGGTGCTGCAGGGTGCAGATTGGGTACAGGCCGCCGATCTGGATGCACTCTACAGTGCTGAGGACCTGATGGAGCTGGCAGTGAAGGCAGGTTGCCAGGTCTTTGTGGCACACGACGACCGTCTGCCCAGGCCCAGATGGCTGGCACGGCGATTTGCAAAGACAGACCTTCAGATCCAGGTGGCAGGCCAGTCTATGACGGTCTTTTCCATGAATGTAGAAAAGGACATGTCTATCACACTTGGTCCAAATACGGAGGACCTGGGGTTCAGACAGGCCAGGATGTACCTGGTGTTTGTAAAGTAGGGTGCTATCAAAGGCGATTCATATGCGGCTATCTGGTCTATTGTGGGTCATGGTTGTAGGTCCGTCCTTGGTCTGCTGGTCTGCCGAAGGGCCCAGGGTGTTCCAGTTAAATCGAGAATATATCCTAGAGGTAAAGCAAAGGCTCGCTCACAATGACCCTGCACTCATGCCTGCCCTCCAGAGGCTCAGGCAAGAGGCAGATGAGGCATTGCGGATGCGACCTCCGTCTGTCATGGACAAACAACAAGTCCCACCAAGTGGAGACAAGCATGATTACATGAGCCAGGCACCTTACTGGTGGCCGGACCCCAATAGCCCCGATGGCCTGCCATATATAAGGAGGGATGGGCTCCGCAACCCGCAGATCAGGCAGATCTCGGACCACGAGAATGTAGGAAGGATGTCCGACGCGGTCTGGACGCTTGCATTGGCATATTGGTTCACAGGCAAGGAGGATTATGCAAAGAAGGCAAGGCAGTTCATCTCCACGTGGTTTCTGGATCCCAATACCAGGATGAACCCGCACCTGGAGTACGGCCAGGCCATACCTGGGATCAATGAAGGTAGGGGCATTGGCCTGATAGAGACAAGGGGGCTCGTAAATGTGGTCGATGCGGTGGGGCTGCTAGAAGGTGCTGCCTGTTGGAGTCCTGAGGATCAGGAGGGACTAAGGCAATGGTTCTCCAAGTTCTTGAGATGGATGCTGGAAAGCCCCAAGGGAAAGGATGAGGCGAATGCTGCCAACAACCACGGTACATACTATGACCTTCAGGTGGCCTGCTATGCCCTATTTGTAGGCCAGCATGAGCTTGCAACAAGGATCCTGCAGGATGCTGCCCACAAGCGGATCGCAAGGCAGATAGAACCTGATGGCCGCCAGCCGTTGGAGCTGGTAAGGACCAGGTCCTGGTCTTACAGCATCGGGAATCTCTCTGGCCTGATGTCACTTGCAGAGGTGGCCAGTAAGGTTGGCGTTGATTTTTGGCATTACAGCAGCGAAGATGGCAGGTCCATAAGAAAGGCCCTGGACTATCTGGTCCCATTTGCCTTGGCCAGAAGGCCCTGGCCTACGCAACAGATAGGGGGCCTGAGGCCAGCGGCCTTATGTCCCCTGCTGAGGCGCGCTGCCATAAGGTACAAGGAGAGGGCATACTGGAATGCGGCGGACAGGATCGAGCCACTGGCACCAGATGATAGATTCCTCTTGTTGATGCCTGTACTTATTGAACAGGTCCAGGATGCAGCCAGCACGGCAGCCCCTGATGCAAGGCTGGACTATAAACCCGGGCAGGCCCCTGACTTTTGGTCTATTGCCACTGCCAGGACGATCATGGCCAGATGGCCTGATTTTACAAAGGCATACTTCAATTCCTGGACATATGTGAACGGCTATGTCCTGTGCGGCTTCGAGATGCTCTACAACTACACAGGCGACCAGCAATACATAGATTACGCCAGGCGCTACATAGATCGATTCATAGAAGCCAACGGCGACTTTGTACCGGTGGCCAATGCCAGGGGACAGGTCAGGCCCATAAGGTTCGACAACCTGGACAACATGATGACAGGCAACATCGTGGTGATGCTCTATGAGAGGACAAAGGATCCTAGGTACAAGAGGGCCGCTGACAACATCAGGAGGGCCCTGGACGATTATCCGAGAAACAGCGACGGTGGGTTCTGGCACGCCAGGTCCCTCACAGGTCAGATGTGGATTGATGGGATATTCATGGGCCAGATGTTCCTGACAAGGTACGGCCGGTCCATAGGTGATAAAGGGTACTGCTGGGATGAGGCAACAAGGCAGATTACTGTGTATGCAAAGAGGGCACAAAAGGGGGATTCTGGCCTTTATGTCCATGGTATATTTGAGCCTGGACACGGGCCGCGTGCCTGCAGTTGGGCAGATCCAAATACGGGGCTGTCCCCTGAGGTATGGAGCGAGGGCCTTGGTTGGTATGCACTGATCCTGGTCCAGACCCTTGCAGACCTGCCAAAGGAGCATCCGAGCAGGCCTCAGGTGGAGCAGATATTCCGCAGGCTCGCTGCTGCACTGAAGAGGACGCAGGACCCAATCAGCGGCAGATGGTTCCAGGTAGTGGATAAGGGTGATAGACCAGACAACTGGACCGACACATCAGGCAGTGCCATGTTCACATACGCCATTGCAAAGGGTATAGAGCTGGGACTCCTGCCGGAGGATGAATACGGGCCGGTGGTAAAAAAGGGCTACGAGGGGATCGTTGCAAACGCCAGGGTAAACGACAAGGGGCTCGTGGACATATACAGTGCATGCGACGGGGTAGGTGTCCAGGTCGATTATGACCGCTACATCAACTACCGCAAGTCCATAAATGCAAAGGAGGCGGTCGCAGGGTTCTTGTGGGCAACGACTATAGTGGAGGGCCCTCGCCTAAGGCAAATGAGACAATAGGTTGTGTGTTTGTAACATCGCGATAGGCAGGTTTCTCGGACAGAATCCAGATTCGATTAGGTCCATACCATCTTTGCAGATCCAATAACCAATAAAGCCCTGCCGCCCCTTCATTAAAGTCACCGATAGGCTGGGCCGATAGAATTGCCATATATAGATACCCTCTAGAAAGGAGACCCAGCCATGGCAAGTCTGAGATCTTGGCTTGCAGGCATAGTCCTGGTCCTGACCACCTTGGCCTGTGCCCATGCCACTGGGCAGAAGACATCCACTGCTGAGCTGCTGGAGCTTTCGCTAGCAGAGCTGATGGAGGTGGAGGTGGCTGTACCTGCAAGCATCACAGAGACCGACCCGCATAAGACCCCGGCAAGCGTGACTGTAATCACTGCAGACGACATAGCAAGGACACCTGCAAGGAACCTGTTGGACCTCTTGGAGATCTATGTGCCTGGTGCGATCTACATGAACCACAGCGTAGGACCTCTGCCTGGGCTTCGTGGGATCCTAGTGGATAGGCCCTATAAGTTCCTCGTTAATGTAAATGGTGTCAATGTCAATATCAAGTCCGGCTACGGTGCCAGGTTGGAGCTACTCAATTGGGACCTGGATGACATTGCCCGCATCGAGATCGTACGAGGACCTGGCTCTGTCACATATGGTCCTGGGGCGATAGCAGGGGTGATAAATATCTACACAAAAACGGCCAGACAATCAGAGGGTCTTGAGCTAGGCAGCAAGTACTGGAATAGATACCACAGCATGGCAGGCCACGTCAGTTATGGGCAATACGGCCAGGATAATTCGTTCTATTGCTACCTAAGTGGTGCCAGCACCGAAGGGGCAAATGTAGACATATTCGGCGCGGATAAGAAGGCCAGCGGTTATATAGGAGTGACGCCGGGGCTGCAAGGAAACAGGCCTGCCGCTAGATACATGACCGACTTTGCTGGCGAGCCGCAGATCAAGGCACACATCGATATGAAGCTCAAGGGCGATTGGCGTATCTGGGGCAGGTATGTGACAAGCTCATCGGAGCTGATGCAAGGTACCGCCACCCAATACCTGATCGATGGCATATGGCAGGACTTCAGACAGACAAGGTACCGTTATGGGCAGCTAACCGCAGAGAACCACAGCACCATCTATGGACCGGTTGAACTGGCCACGGTCCTTGCCGCCAGTTCCATAGACGTGCACAATGTCGAAAAATGGGATAAGTCTATAGACAATGACAGGGACAGCCTCCAGAACATCGGCTGGATATGGTCTGAGCATGAATTCATGGCCAGGTGGATGCTCAATTACCAACCAGATGACAGGCCGATCAAGGCTGCGGTGGGGCTAGAGCTAAGTTATGACATGATCAGGCCCGCCTGGGGTAAGGATAAAGACGACGGACTTCGTCTAGCAGATGGGATCATCAGTGGGCCAACCTCAGATGCATATGGCACAGGCTACAGGCAGATCACGGAGTCGGATCCAAAGTACTTCGCTGTAGGCGAGGGCTGGGAGACGGTCATGTTCTCGATACTGTCAGAGGTAAACCTCGACCTGAGCCCCCAGACAACGGCCGTGGTCTCTGGCAGGTTGGATAAGCACGAGTACACAGACTACATGTTCTCCCCACGTCTGGCATTATTGCAACATCTAGCAAAGGATGACTATCTAAAACTCGTCCTCCAGAGGTCAGTCAGGATGAACACCCAGGAGGAGCTCTACATGAGCCAGAAGATGGGCCAGGACAACGACCCAGAGACACTGGAGACCGCAGAGCTGATATACACCACACAGTTGACCAATAGCCTTGGACTGCAGACATCGGTATTCCTGAACAGGAACGAGGTGATAGCCTGGGACTGGAATCAGAGGCGAGCTGCACCCGTTGGCGAGCTGAAGACCGCCGGTGTAGAGATCGATGCCCAATATAAGAAGGAGGGCCTTGTATTTGGGATCAATCATGCATACGTAAAACAGTTGGACTGGGAGCTGGCAGAAGGATTGCTGGTATCAGGTATAAGCTATTCAGATTATTACCACAATGCTGGCAGCGGGGTGATCATACAGTCCAATGGCAATGATCTGAATAACTGGCCTAATCACATCACCAAATTGTATGGGCATCTAGACCTCTTGGATGGCAAGCTTGGACTGCACGGCGACCTGAGATTCATATGGGGTCTTGAGGGGTCAGAGGATGGGCTCGACGCATTGGATAAGGCATTGGCAGCAGCCAGCGGTACAGATGCATACAGGGCCATGATAGATAACATAAGGCAGCACGATGCGTACAAGCTCCAGGCCACAGCGGACCTGAGCCTGACCTATAGGTTCAGCAAGCAGGCCTCTGTAACACTATATATCCAAAACATATCTGTCATCGGCGATAATAAGCGATATGCATACTCATCTGGGTTCAAGAATCCATATCCGGACAAGGTCAGTTGGGTAGAAGAGCCCACCATCATAGGCATAGCAGGCCTGTTCAGGTTCAAGTAGTCTTGGCTGCAACCCTTCTCTGCCAGATCGCTGCGAGCATAGCCCCGGTTATAAGCGAGACGAATACGAACATCACGCCAGGCAAGGCAGCCTGGTCCCCAAACTGGCTCTTTGCCAACGAGGCCCCAAGGGCAGCATTCTGCATACCCACCTGTATGGCCAGTGACCTACGCTGTGCAATACCCATACGGAATGCCATCGCAACAAGATAGCCACCTATCAGTCCCAGGCAATTGAGCACAAGGCATGAGCCAAGGATGCCAAGGCCGGCAGAGGGCATTCGGCCAGAACCGATCTGGTCGACGCTGCCTGCAAGCACGACCGTGCAGATGAAGATGATAAACGTCACAGAGATGGCAGAAAAGACCACCTGTATACGCATGACTAGACCTGAGAGTGCCCTCCTTAACAAAAAGCCCACAAGAAGTGGCAAGACCACCATATACGCAAGCTCAATCAACATGAGCATTGCGTTCACAGGAAGGATGGCACCTGCCAGGGCCTTTGTCAGTGCTGGTGTAAGGACTGGACAGAGCAGGGTAGAGACCAATGTCAGTGAGATATTGAGGGCAGTATCTGCACCTGCGATGTAGCTGATGGCATTGCCTGCCATGGCATCTGGTGCAGCACCTGCTATGATCAATCCTGCGGCATGCTCTGGTCCAAGGCCAAATGCCCTTGCAACCAGGTACGAGCCAAAAGGCATTATCAGGAACTGTGTAGCAGTACCTATCACGATCAGGTGTGGATTGGCCAATATCCGTCTAAAATCTGCTGGAGTGAGGGCCATCCCTATCCCGAACATCGTGATACTGAAGAAAAGATTCCTCACCGGCACATGGCCTGCGATCTGGAGGTTACCTGCGAACTTGAATGGGCCAGGCCATAGATATGCGGCAATCCCACCCAGGACTACCCAAAGCACAAACATCTTGGTGTAGGTCTCAAGGGCTCGTTTCCAGATCGGCTCTGAAGGACTTCCTACCATATACAAAGTCTATGGCCTGGCCGGCAATCTGCAAGACGTAGTTGCCTATCTGTTGACATCTATCACCAGCAGGCTATAATCCTTGACCGAATAGTGAAGGGAAAGGACCATGAGGTATAAAAACCCGTCCTTATACCTCGTCTTGCTAATAGCGGCATCCGTGTGCATTGCAGAGATACTTTCCCCAATTGCGCTAGCCATATCCACCGATCAGCTAGATCAAGTCCTGGGGCGATACAGGGTGGCGGTGCGGGTATACAAGGACCCAGCCGCAGGCCCCGCATCCTACCAATTGGTCTATGTGCAGGCAGATGGCCTGTCGATCAGATTAGACGCGGTCAAGGCAGCGGCACCCGACATCAAGGATGGGTCCGTACGGCAGGCGGGGCCGCTGGTCGCATACAGACATGGAAGGGAGGGCCACGCTAGTTTTGGAACCGTCTGCTACAGGCGATCTGGTTGCTGCGTACGTCCATCGGCAGACACGCAGGTCGGTTCAGCATAGCACCCCTTTAAAGGTTGCCGGGCCAGGGCAGATCGATAAGGAGTTAGTCGTGACACTGCCTCAGCCCTTCGTGGATGGCCTGCGATCGCAAGGCCAGTGAGGGCAGCTTCATGGGCATATCCAAGTTTTTCCGTTGCGCATCAGGGCCTGGTGGCACTATATCTACGGAAACAGTTTTCAAGGGATCCTCCGAAGGATGCAGGTTGGTTGGGCCCCTCGAGGCGTAGGTCTTCGAGGGGCCTCTTTTTTGGTGTTGACTATCCCCGCATCCTTATTAGCATAGCGGTCGCTGCAGGTGCTGAAGATGGGAGAAGCAGTAGCACACTCGCCCCAGATAGAACCTTGGCTGGCCCTGATAAGGACTGATGGTGTAGGTCCGACCATATTCGCCAGGCTATTGGAGCGATTCGGTTCGCCTCAAGAGGCATTGGATGCCCCGATGTGTGAGCTTGAGGCCATCGATGGGATCGGCCCACAGACAGCAGCCAGGATCGCTGCCTTAAGGGGCAGGTTCGATGTGGCATCAGAGCTGAGAAAGGCCGACCAGCTTGGCGTATCGATCATACATATCCAAGACCCAAGGTACCCATCGCCACTGAAGACCATCTACGACCCGCCACCAGTCCTGTATGTCAAAGGCCTCTTGAGGCCTGAGCACCAGGTTGCTATCGCCATAGTAGGTTCAAGGCACTGCAGCCTCTATGGCCAGGAACAGGCATCTAGGTTTGCCTATCACCTTGCAGGGGCAGGGTTTACGATCGTATCCGGCATGGCAAGGGGGATAGATACCGCTGCACATCAAGGGTCACTGGCCGCTGGTGGGCAGACCATAGCGGTACAGGGCTGTGGCCTGGCGCGTGTATTCCCGCCAGAGAATGCAAGGCTCTTTGAGTTGATAGCCAATAGCGGTGCATGCATAAGTGAGTTGCCACTGGACTACGAACCCTTGGCAGAGAACTTCCCCGCCCGCAATCGGATCATCGCTGGCCTGAGCATGGCCACGATCGTTGTGGAGGCAGGGATGCGTTCCGGTGCCCTGATCACCGCCAGGTGTGCACTGGATTGGGGCCGGGAGGTGCTGGCCGTGCCTGGGAGGGTGGATTCTCCGTTCAGCAAGGGACCCCACCAACTGATCAAACAGGGCGCGGTACTGGTGGAATCCCCTGAGGATGTACTGGACGCAC
>JARYLO010000104.1 GCA_029907605.1 Sedimentisphaerales bacterium | reverse complement strand
AAACATATCAAACAGCATGAGGAACAGCAGAACCGTGGCGTGGTCCCAGCACCTGTCAAGGCAGTCAGCAAGCCCAAGAAGAGGAGGTTCAAGCCATTCTTTAGGTTCTAGTTACAGGTTACGCATGTATTGCCTGGATGATACCATATATGCACAGGCCAGCCCACAAGACAGCACCAGGACCATCATCAGGATAAGCGGTCCTGATGCAATAAGGATCTGCCAGGGCCTTGTTTGCGATGCGCAAGTAAGACCTGTAAGGCACGTCAGAACTGCACAATTGGCCATCGGACAGGATCTAAAGATAGATTGTAGGGTCTATGTCTTCCCTGAAGGCCAATCCTATACAGGCCAGGCCCAGGTAGAGCTGCATCTTGAGGTAGGCCCATTTGCGATCGAGCAGGTCAGTGGACTGCTTGCAAAGGCAGGGGCTAGACCAGCTCAGCCTGGCGAATTCACGGCAAGGGCCTTCCTGTTAGGCCGCATGAACCTTGCAGAGGCCGAGGCGGTCAATCAATTGATATCAGCCAGTAATAGTATCCAACAGCGGACTGCATTAGACCTTATCCGCTATGCCGGAGGTGTCAGACCGGATGGCGAGCTGTTAGAGATCCTGTCCATCCTAGAGGCGGGGATGGACTTTGCTGAAGAGGATATAGGCCCATTGCCCAGAGCACAATTGATACACAGACTGCAGGACCTCATCAACCTACTCAGTGAGATCCTCAGGTCTTCCACGCAGCAGGAAGGTCTAGGCAGATTGGCCTCTGTAGGGCTCGCAGGCCTGCCGAATGCAGGCAAGAGTACCTTGTTCAATACACTTTGCCATGCCAATTCCATGGTCTCCCCTATCCCAGGGACCACAACGGATATACTGGAGGCGATCCTAGACCTTGAGGGCCAAAGGTGCATATTGTTCGATAGCCCTGGCCTGGATAGTAGCAACAGTCTCATCGATTGGCTGGCATATCAGGCCGCGATCGAGACATTGCACAGGGCGGACGCGATCATCTTTTGCGTGGACGTATCCAGGCCAGACTACCAGCAGGACCTCCAGATCCATTCACAGATCGGCCCTGGCCAGGTGATATACGTTGCTACAAAGGCAGACCTACTTGACGATGCAGCACTACAAGAAGGTGTACTTGTGCTCAATCGCCTGTTTGATGCTACCTTCATCCCTGTTAGCGCATTGACCGATAGAAACATACAGATACTCCGCAGGGCCATCCAGCAGGTCATTGCTCCAATCGGTTCATCCATCGATCCATCCGCCCATCGCATTGCGATATCGGAAAGGATGCGGCACGCATTGGGGTCAGCTATTGACTCGCTTACAGATGCACAAAGGATGCTCCAGGATGGGTCCGATGAGCTTGCTGCCATGTGTATAAGGTCTGCCTATTGTGCCCTGACTGCCAGCCAGACCCAGATCGACGAAAAGGTATTGCAGACGATATTCAGCAGATTCTGCATCGGCAAATAAGAAGGCCTGCGGCATAGGCCGCAGGCCTTGATCTCCAAAGGCCAATACCTACTTGGCCTCAAACTCGGCATCTATCACGTCATCGCCGCCTTTTCTCCGTACATCATCGCCCTTCTTTTCCGAGCCGGAGGCAGCACTGGCAGAGGCCGCCTTTCGTGCAGCCTCTTCGTATAGTATCCTGCCTATCTCCTGGCTGGCGGCGTTGAGGTTGTCGATCGCCCTACGTATGGCCTCGGCATCCTCACCCTTCATCGCCTCCCTGAGGTTATTGATCGCCACTTCTATCCTTGCACGTGTATCGGAGGAGACCTTCTCACCGTGCTCCCTTAAGGTCTTCTCGGTAGAGTATATCAACTGATCCGCCTGGTTCTTGAGCTCTACCACCTGCCTGCGCTTACGGTCCTCTTCTGCGTATCGATCGGCCTCCTGGGTCATCCGCTTGATCTCCTCCTCAGTGAGGCCAGAGCTGGACTTTATCTCTATGGACTGTTGCTTGCCTGTGGCCAGGTCCTTTGCAGAGACGTGCAGTATCCCATTGGCGTCTATGTCGAACGTCACCTCTATCTGAGGCACACCCCTAGGAGCGGGCGGTATACCGGTCAACTGGAATCTGCCAAGTGTACGGTTGTCCTTGGCAAACTCCCGCTCGCCCTGTAGCACATGGATCTCCACACTGGTCTGGTTGTCTGCAGCAGTAGTGAAGATCTCCTTCTTGCTGGTCGGTATAGTCGTATTCCTCTCGATCAGCTTTGTCATGATCCCACCAAGGGTCTCAACACCCAAGGATAGCGGCGTCACATCCAACAGCAGTATATCCTTTACACCTGCATCCCCTGCAAGGACCGCCGCCTGTATCGCCGCACCCATAGCCACGACCTCGTCAGGATTGAGGCTCTTGTTGGGCTCCTTGCCGAAGATCTCCTTTGCTATCTGCTGTACCCTGGGTATCCTTGTTGAACCGCCGACCAACAGTACCTCATCTATGTCTTGAGGCTTGAGCTTGGCGTCCTCCAAGGCCCTGTAACAGGGTGCACGCAACCGCTCAAAGACATGCTCGCATAGGGATTCAAACTTGCTCCGCGTGATGGTCATCTGCAGGTGCTTAGGACCAGAGGCATCTGCAGTGATAAACGGCAGATTGATCGTGGTCTCTAGCTGCGTGCTCAGCTCACACTTGGCCTTCTCAGCAGCCTCCTTGAGTCGCTGATGTGCCATCGGATCCTGCCACAGGTCTATGCCCTCCTTCTTCTTGAACTCCTCTGCTATGTAGTTGATCAGGACTGCATCGAGGTCATCGCCACCAAGATGTGTATCACCATTGGTACTGAGGACCTCGAATACGTTATCGCCAATATCCAAGATCGAGATATCAAACGTTCCACCACCGAAATCGAAGATGGCCACCTTGCCGCCCTTCTTCTTCTCAACGCCATAGGCCAGTGCAGCAGCGGTAGGCTCATTGATGATCCTCTGCACATCCAGCCCGGCGATAGTGCCGGCATCCTTGGTGGCCTGCCTCTGGGAATCATTGAAGTAGGCAGGGACCGTGATGACCGCCTTTGTGACCTTCTCACCCAGGTAGTCCTCAGCAGTCTTCTTCAACTCCCGCAAGATCATAGCAGAGATCTCCGGCGGGGTATACTCCTTGCCCCTGACCTGCACACGGACCAACTCATTGGGCCCACCTACGATCTTGTAAGGTACGATCTTCTCCTCCTCAGCGACCTCGCTGTGTCGCCTGCCCATGAACCTCTTTATGGAGTAGATCGTATTCTCGGGGTTGGTGATCTGCTGGTGCTTTGCGCTCTGGCCAACCAGGATCTCCCCCTTCTCCGTAAA
Organism: Sedimentisphaerales bacterium; assembly: GCA_029907605.1. Classification (GTDB taxonomy): domain Bacteria; phylum Planctomycetota; class Phycisphaerae; order Sedimentisphaerales; family Anaerobacaceae; genus DTPU01. The sequence continues at coordinate 6,359 of JARYLO010000104.1, read as the reverse complement.
TCCCACCACCGATGGCGTCAGCCTCGAACCTGAAGAGTTTATCAGGACCTTAGGCTGCCCCCCTTCCATAACTGCGACCACCGAATTGGTCGTACCTAGGTCTATTCCGATGATCTTGGACATCATCATCCCTTTCTATAAAACACCGTGCTGTCTAAGCCACCTATTACCTTGCACAGTACCTTAGCAAAAGACGTGCCACAATAGGATCGACCGCCTTACGTGGTTAAGTGGTTGTATTAAAAGGGTTTCCAGCAGACCTAGGTGTTGCAAGACAGGTCTTATGCCATTTTGGCAGCGACTAGTTTACGAGCCACCGCCTAGTGCAGCACGGATGATCTTTGCCCTCAAGGCATCCCTCTGGTAGGTCTCCAAGGCCTTGCCATAGTTGAGCTGTAGGTGGGCAGGCAGTGTGGTTAGTAGCAATCGATTTAGGACCTCTATGGCCTTTGTATCCTTGCAGGGATCGTGTCCAAAAAGCCCGCAGAGCCTATCTATTGCAGGCGTACTTGCACCCAGGCACCTCCTCATGCTTATCCCCAGACGGAGGTGGCTCAGCAGGGTAAGGGCCTCGTGCGAGCTGACCAACTGTGCGCTTTGCAGCAGGGCAGTGGCCCTGGCAATCTTGTCATCGATGGTTTCTTGTTGGTCAGCCAACAGCTTCCGCCTGGCTGCATTCTCATATTCTACTATCTCAGGGATGATGTTCTGTTCAGACTGCCGGACCAAATCCTGTTCCGATACCCCCAGTGTGACCTGGTTTGAGACCTGGTAAAGATCCCCTATTGCCTCGGTCCCCTCCCCAAAAAGCCCCCTGACCGCCAGGTTCATATCCCTTGCCGCATTCAAGAACCGATCCAGGTGCCCTACCATCTTCAGGCATGGCAGGTGCAGCATGACAGAGACCCTTATGCCAGTCCCAACGTTGGTCGGGCAGGCGGTCAGATACCCAAACCTAGGGTGGAATGCGTATTCGACCCTCCTCTCTATCATGTCGTCGATCTGGTTTATCAGCTCAGCACACCTGCCAAGCTGGCATCCAGACATCAGGACCTGCAACCTTAGGTGGTCCTCCTCATTGATCATGCCCGTAAAATACTCCCCCTTTGCAATCACCGCCCCCCTGGGACCCTTGCCCATGGCATGGTGCCTGCTAATCAGATGCCTTTCCACCAGGAAGCTACGCGTCAGGTCAGATGCCTGGTCTATCTCTACAAAGAACCGCTCTTCTGTCAATTCGATAGAAAGCAGGACCTCCCTGAGGGTCTCCAGGATCTGGGCCTTCTCCTCGCTGGTGCAACGATTGACAAACCTATGGCCTGCCAGGTTCCTGGCCAGCCTGATCCTGGAGGAAAGGACCACCTCTGCAAGTGGCCCTGTTCCACTGAGCCACTGCCCAAAGGTGCCACTGATATCCGTTAGCTTCACAGCACTACCCTAACTCGGCATGCCGCCCTGGCACTTGCCCTCAAGCTGCTGGATCTGATCCCGCAGCCTTGCTGCCAACTCATACTGCTCATCCCTTACCGCAGCCTTCAACTGCTCCTTCAGCCTTGCAAGCTCAAGGGCCCGCTTCGTGCCTTGGCCGGCCCTGGAAGGGACCTTTCCGATGTGCCGACTCTTGCCATCATGGGCCCTCTCAAGTATCAGCACCAAGACGTCCTCGAAGACCTCATAGTCGTGAGGACAACCCATCAGCCCTTCCTTGTTCAATGAGGTGATCCGAAAACCACAGACAGGACAGGCCTTGTCTGCCACCTCCGGACCAAACAGCTCCTCCTCAGAAGGTTGCGAGGCCAACAGCCCTGCCAATAGGTCCTTGACAGATATATGTGTCTTGGCCGCTATCCCCTGCTGGATGGCACAGGACTCACACAGGTGAAGCTCGGTCCTATGTCCCTCTGAGATCTCCGTCAAGTGGATAGTGGCTGCATTCTTCTTACATATCTGACAATGCATCGTTAACGCACCTTATTCCGACCTGCAAAGGGGCCTCTTGCAGGCCATCTTGTCTTTCTATTATACGCATGTGGGCCAGGATATGCAAAAGCACTAAGCAATTGACGCCAGCTTTCTCCTAAGCCTTTCGCACACCGACGGTGGAATAAGCTTAGACAGGTCCCCACCCAACCGGGCAATCTCCCTTATCAGTGTTGAACTGGTAAAGCCATATTGCTCACTGGTCATGATGAAGACCGTCTCGATCCCGGCTACTGCCCTGTTGGTCATGGCCAACTGAAACTCGTATTGCACATCGGTCAGCGAGCGAAGACCCCTCAAGATCACATTCGCCTTGCGTCTGGCAGCAAAATGGACGGTCAGTCCCTCAAAACTCTCTACCGACACATTGGGCAGGTCGCGGATCAGCTCTGCGATCATCTCCACCCTTTCTTGTGGGGTAAAGAGCTGGTTCTTCACAGGACTGGTGCCAACCGCCACTATCAGCTCATCGAACAGGCCCATGGCCCTGTGGATCACGTCTAGATGGCCATTTGTTATGGGGTCAAACGAACCAGGAAAGATCACGCGCACAAACTTCGTTCCCATCTTTTCTCCTTAATAGACGCCTGCGATACCTTGCTCAGTTCCAAAGGGCAACCGTCCTTGCAGGCAAACGCGCCCGGAGGGATTCGAACCCCCGACCGACGGATTAGAAATCCGTTGCTCTATCCAGCTGAGCTACGGGCGCAGATGGAACGATCCATCATTCCACTGTTGGCCGGCCTCCTTGTCAACGGCCAGGGCCAATAGAATGGGGCCTGTGCAGTCCTGCACAGGCCCCAAACATCACCATCCGCTGATAGGGCTACTGGAGGAACCGTTCGAGGTTCGTCAGGAACCTGTCAAATACTTCATCGGCCGTCATCGCCTTATTGAAGATATTGAACTCATAGATGGAACCGGTCCATAGAGGATCAACAGGATATACGCCCTTGCCTAACCTCGCCACAGCCGTGCCTATTCCACTTATGCTGTTGCCAGCAGCCAAAGGCGCTGTACCAACCGGCATCGCGTCTATATAGAAGCTCAAATCCTGGTCCGTCACTACGCAAACAAAACAGTGCAGGTTTCCATCATCATGCTCAGTAGCAGCACTAACACCTGTCTCCTCAGTCCATGGACTGTCGTCCATAGAACTGGTCTGGATCGCCGCCCTACTGACATTGTCACCACGAGCAGGGGTCATGAACAGATACCTGTACCCAGCCCAGCTAGCCGCACCTGTACCCTCCTCACCAAATGCAACTATCATGTGGAAACCTGTATTGGCACCTGCATTAGACGCAAACCAGATCTCCAACGTGACCGCCTCATAGGTATTGATGGCAATCACATCACCTGGCATGTCCATCCAACCATTGCCAGACAATACCAATGCACCTGCCTCCACCTTCGCATCGCCCTGAAGTACACCATGGGCATTGCCAACACTGTCGTTGGCGGTCCCATCATCAAAGGTGTAGGAGTGCATCAGCCCTGGCTCAACCTCCTTCGGCGGAGGATTCAACATGTACTTGACAGCATTCAGCAAGATCTTGACGCCATCCGGATACAGGTCGAACATCCCAGCGGTCTCGGAGCTGACGCCTGAGGCCTCACGGGAGCCGGTTAACAAGACCAACCTGCGACCACCAAGTACATTCGTGCCTGCACCACCATCATGGACAAGCGTGGCACCTGCAGGCCATTCAGCAATCACCATACCAGCAGGATTGCCTGCAGCAATCGAGGCATCGGAGATGCCAGCAATCAGTATGCCTTCATCATCCAGCGGATCGCTGTTGATAGATATACCCCTTGCCACCGTACCGGCTGCAGTGGTCCCTTCAGGATATGTCACTATCCCTGCATAGAGATTGACCATCACGCAATCCACTAGCTCTATACCCTCAAAGATCGGGTGGGTCGGGTCTGTGACCTTCAATGTGATGTCACTTACGGTATCAGGCATGTTGGTGCCGGTTGTGAATCCCATCCGGTTCTTGCGCAGGACATAGCCACCAGTGATGATCATAGGGGCAGTGACGCTGTTCCACGTATCGGCAGCAGCGTTCTGATAGTTCCCACTACTTACCGACCTGCCGACGATCACCAGGTCTGCTGCATTGAGCATGTCTACATCTGGGGTGGCAGTTGTGACGTAACGCACGACATTGTAGCCAGCATGCGCCAGTATATCCGTATAACCCTTGTCAGGGGCCACGGTAAAGCCCACACCTGCAGCACCAGCAGAAGGCGTATCGTCTGCTCCATGGAAGGAGACCCACACGATCTTCTTGCCCTTATTGAGCATGTAGTTGACGGCATTCAAGAAGATCTTCTCGCCTGCTGGGCTGAGGTTGTAGACACCATCTACATAGCCAGCAGCCTTGTTCTCAGGTGATGCACCTGTGGCCGCAGAGGCCAAGAACATCCTCGCACCACCAGCAATCTGACCACTGCCAGGATAGTACTCCTGACCTGCCTCCCATGTGGCTATCCAAACCAGTCCATTGTCCGCCCTGACCGTCAACACCTTCCCATTGCCAGCATCAAAGGCGTCCTTGACAAATTCAGACTCAATATTGTCCGCCAGCATGTCTACCTGGCCATTCTCATCCAGCTGAACCCCCTCGAAGATCGCATGACCTGGCTCCAGCACCTGCATCTTCGAGACGGTGCCGCGGGTGGTACTGGTGCTGTTGAACCAACCCCACTTAGGCAGTGCACGCAGTACATGCGGACCCTGCACGATCATGGGTGTGGTTATCGCATTCCACATCTGGGCCTCATTGGCGTCGTCATACTCACCGCTAGCACAATCCCTGGCCACTATGATCAGGTCTGCTGCCTCCAGCTCGGCGATCTTGTTGGGATCTAATGTCCGCCAGTATTGCTGGCCGTTTACCGGGTTAAACTGGTCCTTGTAGATGACCTCATGACCCTGGGCGGTCAACAGGTCTATCCAGCCCTGATCAGCAGGCTTGTTGGGCTCCACCTTGCCGTACTGGATATTGTCGGCCACCCAGATGATCTTGGCCGCCTGACCTACAGAGATCATGGCAACCGCACATAATAGGGAAGCTAAGATTAACCTCTTTGTCATAACTATCCTCCTTCTAAAGATTTAGAAGAGACTTTAAGAGACTCTACAAACAGCAATTACCTTCTCGCAGTCGATCTCACCTCCTTCCTTCTTTGAATACCAGTTCCTTTTGTCAGGCCACGAGGCCTTGACATTCTTCTTTGTAACTGCCCAGTAGATCGCTAAGGTGCGGACCTATAAATCTTATATCAGTTGGGATGCCTCAATGCAAGGGTCTTGAGCGTGACCAGCCCCAAAAAACCCCTCAACCTAGCCCAATGCCCTTGAATTGCCCGAGGCCTTCTAGGTATACCTTAGTTGTTGCCCTGCCCCCTGCAAGGATCAGGGTAGACATGTGCGGCCCTAGGCCCTATAATCCGTTAGATACTGCCTATCGCAAAGGTGCAAGACAAGTCCTACCCATGCACAAGCCTGCCAAGTCGAAGGAGGCCTCGGCCATGAATCGTAGCAAGTCCATCGCGATTATTATCCCTGCCAGTATCGTCCTATTGGCCTCAACGGCCAAAAGCCAACTGATTACAAAGGCCATCCTGCGGAATACCCAAACACCCCAGCCTGTGATCGTCACTGAGGGCCTAAAGGAGGGCAGTCCGGTCTTCCTGGACCGCACGCACGTGTATAGGGAGATACCTGGCTTCCTGCTTGGGGCCGAGTACGTGATGCTCTCAAACAATGATAAGACCACCGCCAACTATGAGCTAGAGATAGCCCTATCGGCCGATGCCTACCTGTATCTGTTCATAGATAACCGTGTCGGGGACGATACGGTCGACAGTCCACCCACCTTACCTGGGGTAATGCAATGGGTCATAGATATGGGCTTTCAGTCCACTAATACCCAGATCGGGGTAGATGAGAGGGGTGCAGGCATCCCCAACGGCTGGTCTGCTGTCTATAGACTAAAGGTCCCGGCCGGAACCGTTGTACTAGGTCCACAGAACGATAACAGCTCCAGGAGGATGTATGGGGTGGCAGCCGTCCTGGTTTTGACCTTGGCTACCGACCCTAGGCCCTTTGATAGGGAACAAGACGTGGCGATTGGGAGCGTCCTGGCATGGAGGCCATGCGAAGATGCAATAGGCTACGATGTGTACCTAGGGACAAGGCCCGAAGACGTCCAGGCCGCCTCAAGGACGGATCCGCATGGGGTCTTGGCAGCCCAGGCACACGATGCAAACACCTTCGACCCACCTGGAGACCTACTTGTGGGCCAGACCTATTACTGGCGGGTGGATACATTGGACCCATCAGGGGCGATCTCTAAGGGCCCCAT
>JARYLO010000103.1 GCA_029907605.1 Sedimentisphaerales bacterium | reverse complement strand
CATCCCCGGCCCGATACCAGTTTGCCGCCCCCGTGATCTGTGCACCGGTCCTATACCTCCATAGTAGCTGACCACGAGTAGAGACGGCATAAAACCATCCGTCCCCACATCCGAAAAGGACCTTGTTATCCACCACCGTTATGTCCGCCTCTATGGCATCACTTGCCTTGTAGGACCAAACCAACTTGCCTGTGGCAAGATCTAGGGCATAGAGGTTGGCATCTGCTGAGCCTACATAAACCAGATCCGAGACGATAACTGGTGATGACCTGACAGGCCCACCGGTCTGGAAGCTCCAGGCAAGCCCCATATCCGCTGCAAGCCTTCCAGGTGCCTGGCCGGTGTGCATGGGGCCACCACCTGTGGTCGGCCAGTCGGCACCTGTCTGATCCAGGCCAAGGCGTGGGCTGGCCGGTACTGCCGGGGCCTCATGTAGACCTGGCTGCCTTGACAATCGTGGGACGGTTATCACCACTATGACTGCCAATGCCCCGGCAATGACCCCAGCAAGAAGCATCTGGACCTTTTCAGTTCTTGTCACCTGCATGGCACCAGAGATAGCACTACCTGCTGGCGAGAAAATAGGCAAGCATTCTTCATGAAGATGTGTTATAATCCAGTTGTGGCCCTATTCAGGAGGACAACCATGACCTTGAGACTGAAAAAGGGATGCACCGGTCTTCTAGCTACTACTATCCTGGTAACTACCTGCCTGGCAGGCCAGACCAATAGGCCCATCGGCGTTCTACACCGGATGCGGATAACCTCCATCAGGCCATTCACGCCTAAGGCCAGGTCCCAGGCCCTGTCAGATACCCAGCCATCTGTATCGTATCCTACCCCTCCCCTACTGGGTTTTGTGCCGCTTGTGGCCATCGTCACGTCGGATCAACATAGCGGGGTAGACTTTGACTTTGAGCACAAACTGGTCAACTGGTATACAGGTAATCCCTTGAAAGGACCTGCTGAGGAGAACTTTCTGATAGGCCTTTTGGACACAGGCTCTCAAGTAGATATGTTCTTTGAGCCAGCAAACCTACGCGTTGGCGTCACGGAAAGCTACCTGGTCTCGACACCATTTCCGGTAGGAGGTGTGGCAGGGACGATCGAGACACAGATCACAATGCCGATAGGGATCTTTGCCGCAGGCCTTGCCGCCATTGGGCCAGATGGGAGGCTGGACCTTGCACAGGTGGTCGGCCATACCAATGTCTGTGCCCTTGTAGGCCCTCAGAGCGAATGCGAAGACCAGGAGCTCACAGGTGTGGTAGGTATGCCATTGCTGGCATTTCTCAATAGCCAGATCAGGCAGGATCTGCACAGGCGGGCAGTAGTAGGAGGCGAGGTATATGTGGGGCCGGACATAAGATTCATCGCCGATCCCAGGGATGCGGAGGTCAAGGCCATACACAAGATCCCCATTCAGGTTGGAGGCCTGGGCCCAGTGACCACTGCCAGCTATTTTGGGTTTCCGGATCTGCAGGATCCATTCGGACAGATAGAGCCATGGACACCTACATTGCTGAGTATGTTTGGCCTTTCTTTGCCTACTGGTGGGGCCTTCTACACAGATATAGGCCTGCTTGAAGGTCCACCTAGCCCAATAAACCCCATCCAGACTGCAAGGGTCATGTTTGATACCGGGGCCCAGATCTGCATCATCAGCCCAGACGTGGCTGCCAGGTTAAGCCTGCCGCTTGAGCCAGACTTTACTGCAACCATCTGCGGCATAGGCGGCAGTGTAGAGGCCTACGGCTACTTCGTAGATTATGTCCGTATCAACGCACTCGGAGGGCCAATGGAGTTTGCAAACGCCCCCTTCCTGGTCTTGGATATCCAGGGGCCTGATGGCGGCCCACTAGACGGCATACTCGGCACCAATCTCCTTTGGAACCGCAATATCCTGATAGAACCTAGTACCACAGGGTCAGGATTCATCCATGTATCAGGACCGGTCAGCTACGCATACATAGACCTCAATCAGGATGGGGCCATCGATCTGGCAGACTTTGCAGTGCTGGCCAATGCCTGGGGCCGCATGGTGGACCAGGATGGCTATAGCCCAGTCTGTGATCTTTTCTACGACATGGTCATCGACTATAAGGATCTATCCGCCTTTGCCAGTTCTTGGAAGGTTAGATCAGCCCCCTAGACCAGTCCAGTTTGACAGCCCTTCACTGGCATCTTATCATCACTGCCGCTATGCCCTGCTTGCGTGAGGATCCAAGATGGGGTTGTTGCTAGATGGTCTGTATTTGACAGCAGGCCTTGCGTTGGCCCCACGTGTGCTGTACAGGGTGGCCTTTCAGGGCAGGTATAGAGGTGGGTTGCGCCAAAGGCTGGGCCTGATCGAGCCGCCAGGCCATACAGGCACCTGCATCTGGTTGCATGCAGTCAGCCTCGGAGAGGTTAATGCCAGCAGGACCATCGTGGAGGCGCTCAAGTATGCCTGTCCGGCTTGCCGCATCGTCATCAGCTCCACTACCGACACCGGTTACATGCGGGCACGGGCCCTGTTTGCAAAGGAGCACCATGTCACCTACATGCCGCTGGACATATCATTCTGTATCCGGCAGGCGTTCGATCGCATAAGGCCCAGTCTTTGCCTATTGATGGAGCTGGAGGTCTGGCCGCATATGGCAGCCGAGGCCTATAAGAGATCCATACCCATTGTGGTCATAAATGGCCGGATTAGTGACCGCAGCTATCGCAGATACCTCGCTGCTAGGCCATTTTTGAGAGGGACATTCTCGAGATTGACGCTTGCCTTGGTACAGACCGATCAGTATGCCCAGCGATTCATAAGCCTTGGCTGCAGCCCAGAGAAGGTAGCAGTGACAGGGCTGCTGAAGTTCGACACGGCCCAACTAGATCAGCAGGTGGAAGGTGCAAGGGAATTGGCCTGCCAGCTTGGGCTGGATGGGGCCAGGGTGTGGGTAGCAGGCGGCACAGGCGATGGTGAGGAGGCACAGGTACTGGAGGCATACCGATACCTTAAGGAGGATACTAGACTCGCAGGCCTGCGGCTGGTCATTGTTCCCCGCAAGCCTGAACGGTTCGATGCGGTGGCAGACCTGATCAGTGCAAAGGGATTGCCCTTGGCCAGGTACAGCCTGATAAAGCAAGGTAAGACCTGCCCAGCCCCAGGGGCCGTGATACTTGGAGACACCATCGGTGACCTGCGAAGGTTCTATAGCCTGGCCGCTGTAATCTTCGTAGGTAGGTCCTTGGTACCTATGGGCGGCTCTGACATGATCGAGGCAGCAGCATTTGGGAGGCCTACGATCTTCGGCCCCCACATCGAGAACTTCAGGCAACCAGCACAGCTTCTATTGGCCGCTGACGGGGCAATTCAGGTCAAGGATGCCAGGGGGCTGGCCGATGCAGTTGCACGCTGCCTGCTTGATGAGCACTTGGCCAAGTCCATAGGGCAAAGGGCCAGGCAAACCATCCGTGATCAACAGGGGGCAACCAACAGGACCATTGCCCACATAATCCCGCTCCTGACCAGGAAGGGGCATTAGGTCAGCGAGCAAGGCGGTGGATCATACCCGCCTGGATCCTTATGAGTGTCTCTGCATCCACCCTCGTCATGCGACCGTCAGAGAAGATCACCCTATAATCCCCTTCCGGCAGCCTCCAGTACATCAGTATCAAGGATGGGTCCTGCTTACCTGCATGTTCCTGGAAGAAGACTACCTCCTTGCCGCTATTGAGCAGTTCCTGGTAGATGTTGGTCAACCCTGACAGTGTGGACCTCCTCCACGTCAAGAGGTCCTCCAGCATCCCAGCCAGTCCTCCTTCCAACTGTGCCCTCCCACCAAAGAGCCCGTAGAAGATCAGGAGGCTGGCCGCAATGATGGCCGCTGCAGCCAGCCTGTTTATCTTCAGATGTATGAATATGCTGATCGGCTGCCTATCACCAGACCTGGCCATGAGCTGATGGGGGATCTGGGACTTTATCCGCCCTGCCAGGCCCTCGCTTGGCCTTTCGTCAGCACAACAGCCCAATTCCCGCAACAACCGTTCTATCTGCTGGTCACCATTCATAGTCACCAACCTTTAGGACCCTACTCACCCATTATCCTGCGGAGCTGCCTCAAGGCCCTGTTTAGCCTGCTCTTGAACGTCCCCTCTGCCACACCCATCACCTCTGCAGCCATGGAGATCGGCATGCCCTGCAAGTAATGCAGTACCACCGTCTGCCTTGTCTTCCACGGCAGACGCGAAACCGCTGCCTGCAACCTCTCCAGCAACTCCATATGGGCCACGCGGTCATCCTCAGCCTGCCCTCCATGTGCCTGTGCGGCCAGACCCAATGGCTCTGCCTGGGCCTGCCTCCTTCCAATCCATCTCCTGTACTGGTAGGAGGTATTGTGCGCAATCCTAAAAAGCCATCCAGCCAGGGCACCATTATCCCGCAATTGATCTATATGGTACCAGGCCCGCATAAAGGTCTCTTGTGTCAGGTCCTCGCTGGTCTGTCTATTGTGGCCAAGCTGCCTCATGTAAAGGTATATCCGCTGGTAATATAGATCAACCAGCTGCTCTGCTGCAGACCGGTCACCTGAACGCAACCTCGCAACCAGGTCCTTTCCAGCAGGCGGCTCCAAAGACCTCTGCATATCATGATCCCACCCGCCGCCATCCTGTTCTGTGTTGAGATGTGGGTTCACAGACATTTGGCCGTAGTATAACAGGTGCAAAGGCCCGTTTCCAGGATGGCCACAGGCTGGATCCGGAGACTGGCATGGTACATGCCAAGCCCCTACAGGATGTCAGCTTCATGGGAAGTCCCGCCGAGATCAACCGCTTGGCCAAGTTCTAGCTGGGATCGAGCAGGTTGGCTCATCGGCCTGGAAAGTCTAGCATCGCCCTGAAGCTCATGGCATTGCGAACGGCATGGCCTTCTATGTCGTTATTGAAGTACGCGTATATCGCCTTGACATCTTTTTGGCCCAGGACCCAGTCTGCCCAATCAGAAAGGACACCATCCGTATATGAACCCCTGTACCGCCCAGTAGCCCCGTGGAATCTTAGATATATAAGCCCACTGATGCACAGCCTTGGAGAGACAGACCCTGCCATATCGTGGACACAGAAACCAGCCCCATGTCTTTGGAGCATATCGAACACCGCATCCACATACCAACTCTTGTGCCTGAACTCCACCACCGCCACCTGACCTTGTGGAATGCATTGAAGGAGTCCCTCCAGCAGGGCCAGGTCCAGGTGGAGACCAGGAGGCAGTTGGTACAGGACCGGTCCAAGCCGGCGATCCAGACCGCTTATGACCTGCCAGAAGGTCTCAACCTGCTGATCCACGGATCGAAGCCTACGCAGGTGCGTGATAGACCGGTGGGCCTTGACCGCATACAAGAACCCAGCAGGGGCCTGTGCGAGCCACCTTGCAACAGTCGTAGGCCTGGGCATGTGGTAGAAGGTGTTGTTGAGCTCAACGGTATTAAACTGCCTGCTGTAGTACTCGAACCACCGACTGGTAGGCAGGTCCTTTGGATAGAATCTACCGGCCCAATCACCATAAGACCAACCTGAGCAACCCACGTATATCTTCACACTGGACAAGGTCGTAACTCCACCTTGATAAACCGGATAGGTGCAATTATAAACTGCAAGGAGAACAAGGATAGGCTAGATCCACATGGACATGATACCCCAACAGATAGGCAAATGGTTCCTGGCGATCGGGATAGCACTGGCTGCCCTTGGCGTCATGCTGATGATCCTAGGCAGGGTAGGCCAGTTCAGGATCCCTGGAGACCTGGTGTTCACCGGCAAGAATTGGCGGGTCTACATACCCCTAGGCACGTGTTTATTGGCATCGGCAGTCCTGACATTATTGCTGTGGATCATAAACCTATTTCGCCGATAGGTACTTGTACAGGGTTGTCCAGCAGGCTGGATTGTATACAATCCAACGGTTTGCATAGGAGAAGAAGACATGGACGTCCTTGCAGCCCTGGCCTTAGTAATAGCCACCATCGCACAAGCCAAGCAGCCTACTCCCGTGCGTGCAATCACCAAGCCAAGTGCCGATGTGGTACTGGCCTTCGTGCAGCCGGGCTGTGTGGCAGAGATCGCATGCAAGGAAGGGGACCTTGTCAAGCCAGGTCAGTTGCTCGTCAGGCTCGACGATAGCGTGGAAAAGGCCCAATACGCCCAGATCCTGGCGCAGACCGAGGATACTACCCAGATAAAGGCCAGCCAGGCCTCCCTTGAACAAAGGAAGGTGGACCTCCAGCGGATCGAGGCCGCTGCCCAAAGAAAGGCAGCCACCGATCTGGAGGTAGAACACGCCAGGCTAGATGTCAGGATCGCGGAGCTATCGTTGGAGCTTGCCCAGTTTGAACACAGACAGGCCCTGTTAAAGCTCCAGGAGGCCCAGGCAAGGCTGGATCGAATGCGTCTCTTGAGCCCGATAGAGGGCAGGATAGAGGAGGTCTTTGTCGAAAAAGGGGAGGCAGTAAATGCCCTCGATAAGGTCATTAGGGTGGTAGACATTGACCCGTTGTGGATAGATGCCAGCGTGCCTGTCCCTGAGGCAGTTGGTCTTTCTGCAGGCAGTAGGGTCACTGTGGAATTCCCAGACCCGCAGGCCATGATTGCGACAGGAAAGGTCATATTCGTCGCAAAGGTCGCAGATGCAGCCAGCCTGACCATGAGGGTCAGGATAGAGGTGCCCAACCCTACCGGTAGGCAAGCAGGCGAGCAGGTCAGGGTCTTGTGCCAGCAGGCAAGGATAGACCAATGAACCTCTACAAACGCCAGAACCGCAAGGCCTGCCTGATCGGGCTGCTCGGCCTGGTGTGCGGCTGTACCTTCATAGGGGAGCCGGAGAGGGTCTTGGTGGATCCACAGATCTTGGAGCTACAACAGAGCATGGCCCAACCAAAGGAGAGGTTGGACCTGCTGGCTGAAGACCCCAACAGGTCCTTGGGTATCTTGATGTACCCCCGGGCAAAGGCCAGCACCGGACCCAATGAGATCCACCTAACCGTCGAACAGGCCATAGCCAAGGCCCTAGCCAGGAGCCCTCAGATCACGATCGTGAGCCTCGATGCCTCCATTGCACAGCAGGCCATCATCGCTAGCAAGGCAGAGCTAGACCCCACCCTATTCGGCAGGTACAACCTTGAAGAGAACGATCAGCCACAGGCCAGTGCATACGAGATCGGTAGGTCCAGTACCAGGACCACAGAGTTGGGGATAAAGCAGAGGATCCCAACTGGGGCAGAATACGCCCTAACCTATGCACTTACAAGGACCTGGGATGACCTTTGGTACCATGGGTACCAGGACCGCTTTACTCCTGTGCTTGCGTTCCAGATCAGGCAGCCCATCCTCAGGGACGCAGGTACAAAAGCGACCCTTGCAGGGATCGACGTTGCCAAGCTGAACCACCAGATAGCCCTCTTGGCCTTCAGGCAAAAGGCAGAGGAACTGGCAACAGAGGTACTGACCGCCTATTGGCGGCTGGCACAGGCCCGCCAAGAGCTCCAGATCCAACAGGAGATCCTGCAGATGGCCTCTGAGACCCTGGAGAAGGTCAAGGCAAGGGTAGGCATCGATGCAACAGAGATACAGGTCCAGCAGGCCACATTCAGCCTTGCCATGCGGAGGTCCCAGTTGGTACAGGCACAAAGACTTGTCAGGGATGCCCAAGACCGTTTGGCCCGCCTCATATCAGACCCGCAGATGGACCTGCTGTCAAACTACCAGATCATCCCGCAGGAGATCCCAGAACCAGAGGACCTCAGCATCGATCAGCATCAGGCACTGGCCCTCGCCATGAGCGATAATCCAGCAATGACACAGGCCAGGCTCGCCCTGAGGGTTGCCCAGGTAAACTGGGACCTTGCGAGGAATCAACAACAAGTCAGGCTTGATCTGGTTGCCTCTGCATCCAGTCAGGCCCTAGGATACAAGCTCGCAGAACCACACGAGGACCTCCTGGAGGCAGACAAGACAAGCTATGCCGTAGGTGTGGTACTGGAGTATCCCCTTGGCAATAGGCAAAGAAGTGCAGAGACGGCCAGACGCAGGCTGGAATACAACAAGGCAGTGGCAAACCTGCAGGACCTGGCCGATCAGCTGGCGGTACAGGTCAAGGAACGATATAGGCAGGTCCTGGCTGCTATGGAGGAATTGGAGGTGCAGACCAAGGCAGTGGAGGCTGCCAGGACCCAGCTACAGGCCATCACCGATTCAGAGCCCATCCGGGACCGCCTGACACCTGAGTTCCTGCTGGTAAAGCTCCAGGCCCAAGATGCACTGGCAGAATCCATGAGGGCCAGAAACAGGGCCCTGGCGGAGTACCAGATAGCTGTCGCCGAGCTTGCGCAGGCAACGGGCCGGGTCCTAGGGCTATATACCCTTCAGGTCGCACCTGGTAAGAATTTTGATCGCAACCAAGAAAACCATCTTGACGACTAGTCCTAATACAATACAATGACAGTGCTAATCAGGTAGCTCTTTGACAAGTTCACAGCTGAGCCACTAAAGCAACGAGGTGCGGGTCCTGCTACAGGGAGCCACCTGCAGTTGGACCCATAACAAACAACGGCGCCTTGAGGGGCTGCCTAAAAGGCTGCCTCGCGAGGTGCTGAGCCTGTAAGTCGACCATCCGCCGAGGTTATCCGAGGCGGATTAGCCAAATCAAACTGAAGGGTTTGATCCTGGCTCAGAACGAACGCTGGCGGCGTGGCTAAGACATGCAAGTCGAACGGGCCATCCGATTGAGCAATCGAGAGGATGGTCAGTGGCGAAAGGGTGCGTAATGGATAGGTAACGTACCCCGTACTCCGGGATAGCGTCGTCCCGAGCAATCGGGACTACCGAAAGGGGCGGTAATACCGGATAATATCAGCAGCCGCAGGGTTGCTGATCAAAGATTCTATCGGTACGGGAGCGGCCTATCTCCTATCAGCTAGTTGGTGAGGTAATGGCCCACCAAGGCTGCGACGGGTAGCGGGACTGAGAGGTCGGCCCGCCACATCGGGACTGAGACACTGCCCGGACCTCCACGGAGGGCTGCAGTAACGAATCTTGGGCAATGGGCGAAAGCCTGACCCAGCGACGCCGCGTGTGGGATGAAGTCCTTCGGGATGTAAACCACTGTCAGGGGTAAGAAAGCCCCGAGCAATCGGGGTTGATCGAACCCAGAGGAAGCCACGGCTAACTCTGTGCCAGCAGCCGCGGTAAGACAGAGGTGGCGAGCGTTGTTCGGTGTTACTGGGCTTAGAGCGTGTGTAGGTGGGAAGGTACGCGCCTTGTGAAATCCCCCGGCTCAACCGGGGAATTGCGGGGCGAACCGCCTTCCTTGAGGCAAGTAGGGGTGCGTGGAACTCTTGGTGGAGCGGTGGAATGCGTAGATATCAAGAGGAACGCCGGAGGTGAAGACGACGCACTGGGCTGGTCCTGACACTGAGACACGAAAGCGTGGGGAGCAAACAGGATTAGATACCCTGGTAGTCCACGCCCTAAACGATGCCTACTAGGTGGTGGGGGTTCTGACGCCCTCACGGCCGTAGCGAAAGCGTTAAGTAGGCCGCCTGGGGAGTACGGTCGCAAGGCTAAAACTCAAAGGAATTGACGGGGGCTCACACAAGCGGTGGAGCATGTGGATTAATTCGAAGCAACGCGCAGAACCTTACCTGGGTTTGACATG
>JARYLO010000102.1 GCA_029907605.1 Sedimentisphaerales bacterium | reverse complement strand
TACCAGCGACACGTGGGTAGAGGATTGTTCCATAGCCGCCATCCTGATCCAGCTTACTGCCCAATCCTTGGGGCTAGGTAGTTGCTGGGTCCAGGTCAGGCTCAGGGGCCATGACCAGACCACCTCGGCAGCGCAGTTTGTCCAGGGGCTGCTGGGCATTCCAGAGCCCCTTACGGTGGAATGCATTGTTGCACTGGGCTATCCGGCTGAAAAGAAAAGACCGATCAGCAGCAACCAGTTGGAATGGTCCAAGATCCATACCAATCGCTTTTCTGCTACCAGCTCATAGTGGGGAAAGGGGCAATAATATGAACCTGATGGTGGTGGCCCTGCTTGGATCCTTGTGCCTAGGACAGGTTAGTGTCGTCCCAAGACCGTCTGGAATAAGACTGACGGAGGGCAGATTTGTGTTGGGTCCTGATACGCAGATCGTGACAGATCCACAGACCGACAGGCTAGGTCAGACCCTGGCCGCCTACCTACGACCAGCTACTGGCCTGGCATTGCCTGTGGTGAAGTCATCAGGGGGTGATCATGCGATAGTTCTGAGTCTAGACGCCTCTCTTGTTGATCTGGGGCCTGAGGGCTACAGGGTATCTGTTGACCCGAACCGGGTCCAGATAAAGGCCTTGACACAGGCAGGGGTATTCTACGGGATCCAGACCCTCCGCCAGCTGTTGCCGCCTGCCATATTCAGTGGCAAGCCGGTCAGTGGGGTCGAGTGGGTCATACCATCCGTCCAGATCGAGGATAGGCCCAGGTTCTCCTGGCGGGGCATGCATCTCGATGTGGCCAGGCACTTCATGCCCATCGAGTTCATATACAAGTACATCGACCTGTTGGCCATACACAAGATGAACAGATTCCACTGGCATCTGACGGATGACCAAGGTTGGAGGATCGAGATCAAGAAGTACCCGAGGTTGACCCAGGTAGGCGCATGGCGCAAGGAGACACTCATTGGCCGTCCAAGTAAGCAGATGCAGTTTGATGGCAGGCCGCACGGTGGTTTCTACACCCAAGAACAGATCAGGCAGGTGGTCAGGTATGCAAAGGAGCGTTTTGTGACGGTCGTACCGGAGATAGAGATGCCTGGCCATTGTCAGGCCGCCTTGGCCGCCTATCCGGAACTGGGGGTGACGGGAAGGCAAGTGGAGGTCATGACCTATTGGGGGGTTTCCGAGGACATCATGAATCCCAATGAGTTTACCATCAGATTCATGCAGGATGTCCTGAGCGAGGTGATGAAGTTATTTGATAGCCCGTTTATCCACATAGGTGGTGATGAGGTACCCAAGGCCCAGTGGAAGGCCAGCCCTGAGGTCCAGGCGATGATAAAGGAGCTTGGCCTTCAGGATGAACACGAATTGCAGAGCTGGTTCATAAGGCGTATGGATAGCTTCCTTGCCTCGTACGGCAGGAGACTGATAGGATGGGATGAGATCCTGGAAGGGGGGCTCGCGCCCGGTGCGACCGTGATGTCTTGGAGGGGCGAGGCCGGTGGCATCGCTGCTGCAAAGGCCGACCACGATGTGGTGATGGCCCCTAACAGCCACACCTACTTCGACTATTACCAGGCGGATCCGAATACCGAGCCACTGGCAATAGGGGGTTATCTGCCGCTGGAGAAGGTCTATTCCTATGATCCAGTGCCTTCGAGCCTCACCCAGGACCAGGCAAGACACATCTTGGGCGTGCAGGGACAGGTGTGGACAGAGTATATTCCAGAGCCAAATAAGGTAGAATACATGGCATTTCCTAGGGCCTGCGCACTGGCTGAGGTGGCCTGGACGCAAAGGGAACTAAAGGACATTGAGGATTTCAAGTCCCGTCTGCGCGTCCATCTGCAACGATTGGATGCTATTGGCGTAAACTATCGGCCAATTAGATGAAAGGATCAAGGCATGAACAGACTACTGATATGGCAACTACTCTTTACATGTGTCATTGCGGCCGGCTGCAACAGTCAGCAGGGCCAGGTCACACCTAGCGCCCAGTCCAACCCCACAGGCCCACAAGGCCAGGTAAGGCAGTATGTCACTACCCAGACTGGGGTGTGGCTGGTCCATGACACCAATAGGCCAGCGCCTCCGGTGGTCTGGCCCGGTAGTGTGGATGGTCAGCCGCCGTCGGATGCGGTGGTCCTGTTTGACGGAAACGACCTTGATCAATGGGTCTCAATGCGAGGTGGGCCGGCCAGATGGCTGGTCAGGGATGGATTCATGGAGGTGGTCAAGGGCGCCGGTGACATCAGGACCAGACAGGAATTCGGCTCCTGCCAACTACATATAGAGTTCGCCACGCCCCAGCAGGTCACTGGGTCCGGCCAGGGCAGGGGCAATAGTGGGGTCTTCTTGCAAGGTCAATACGAGGTCCAGATCCTGGATTCGTACGATAACTTCACCTATCCTGATGGCCAGTGTGGGGCCCTTTATGGCCGTGCTGTACCCCTAGTCAATGCATGCAGGCCGCCAGGACAATGGCAGAGCTATGACATCATCTATCATCGGCCTATCTTTGGCCAGGATGGGGCGGTGGTGCGTAAGGCCACCTTTACCGTGCTGCATAATGGTGTCTTGATCCATGACCATGTAGAGCTCGAAGGTGGTACAGGCTGGGTGGGCCCTCATGCGGTCACGCCTTATAGGCCCCACCCTGATGTAGGTCCTATCATCCTACAGGATCACGGCAATCCGGTTAGGTTCAGGAATATCTGGATCAGGCCATTAAAGGACTAGGGTGCTGTCAGGCGGATCGCCTCGCACTCCATCTCAAAGAGCAGGTCTGGCCTGCAGATCTGGGCAGGTGTGATGATGATGGGTAGGTCCTGTACATCCAGCAGGCGCTCCAAGAGGATCTGCCTCAGTCGTACATCAGTGACATATGCCACGATCCTGACCACATCGGTCCAACCATAGCCGTTGGCCTGCAGTAGCCTATCCACCACCTCTATCGTCAGGCCTATCTGGCCGGCAGGATCGCCTATGTGGCAGGTGCGGCCTTGTTGGTCTATGCTGGCGGTACCAGAGACCAACAACCGCGTGTGGTCAGGCCAGACTAATTCCACGGCCCTGCTGAATGAGCTGCCGTACTCCAGCGCAGGTCCTTGCAGGGGAGACTGGACGGCGCGGGCGGTGATGACCTGCTCCTTGGCTTTTACTGCTAGCAGGCCTCCGACGATCGCGGTACCGTAAGGATTTGGTATGCCGATCCCTGTACTGGCAGGGACAAGGCCACTGAATAGCCCGTGCTGTTGGAAGAATTCATTGCGCACGCGGTTGAACTGGTCATACCAGCAGGTGATCCTATCGTTGTAAAACCATGTCCTGACCACATCCGTGAAGGCCATACCTACCTGGCGGAGGACATGGTCCATCTTCCCGAACAGGTTTCTTGCCTGGGTGGCTGGGCTATCGGTTCTGGCATCTGGTAGCAGGCCTGAAAGCCACAGATACCGGCCGAACTGATCGGCCCAAAGGCTGCCGATCGGCCTTTGCCCCTCCCAGATGGTGCGGACCTGCGTGCCCTTGACCGCCCGTATGCATACACCGCAAAGGCCTTCTGTGGTGGTGAGCAATTCGCTGATTGGATATGGCGTCTCGGTACCAAGGCCACACCTGTCAAACAGGTCTGCTGTCAGGACCTGGGCCCCTAGGTCAGTTATCTGCTGGCCTAGGGTGATCAATGAGGTCCTGGCATCAGTATCAGCAAAGGTACATGCCAGCAGCTCCTGGCATCCGGGTCGCGTCAGGATGGCCATCCTGGTAGCCACCTGGCCGACCTGCTGGACCTGTCTTTGTAAAATGATCTGTTGAGCCATCGATTGCCCTTTATTTGAGCAGGTAATGGTAAGGCCCGTCCTGTCCTGATACAAGTGCAGATCTTCAAGGCCCTAGTTACAGATCGGACCTTGCTGATAGCGATGCAATCCGCTGGAGGGCCTGCTTGTATCTGGCCTGACCCAATCTGCTGACCGGTCTTGGCCAGTGCGGGTAGAGGGTCTTAAACTCCTGCTCGAATCGCTGTTCGAGCATCACTACCTTCTTGTAGTATGCCAATGCCTCCTTGGGCATATTGACTGCCTCGGCGAGCTGACCAAGCTGGAACCAAAGCCGCTCAGATCCTGGATACAGGGCAACTGCCTGCTCCATGGCCTTGTATGCCTGAGCATAATCGCCTAGCCTTGCCAGTGCCTCCGCGAGCCTCTGATGATGTCTATAGTCAGCAGGATTGCGTCTTATAGCGATCCTTAGGCAGCTGATGGCCCGCTGGAGCTCCTGCTCATCTGCCTGTTCTGCCTGCAGTACCATGCTGGCCCGCAGGGAGGCTGCAGCAGGCCAGAGGGGATCTGCATCTATTGCCCTATCCAGGCAGGCCGCAGCGGTTTGGCGATCTGCCTGCTGGGTCGCCTTGTATGCACGAAGCACCAACATCGATGCGATGGTAGGGGGCCCGATGAAAAAGACCCATATGACGACACTTGCCATGCCTGCGATCCCCAGGGCAGACAAAAGCCGGGCCGGCGCCTGGGGCTGGCCCTTTGGCCTGTATAATCCCAGGATACATCCTGCCAAGGCCCAGAACCATGTGGCATTTGCTGGCTCGAATGGTGCAAAGTCGACTAATCCATTGATGATGGTTGCTAGCAAGCCCAAGACCAGCAAAAGTCCAGTACCGAGCCTGACCGTGTCAATGACATGCCTGGACGCTACCAGGACCATCAAGGCCGTAAAGATCACTACCAACAGGCCTGGAAGGATCGTCTCAACAAACAAGCCCCCTTGTTGGTCAGCGGCAATTGGGTCTTGCAGGAAGCCTAGTAGTACAGGCCTGATCACGAACATGGCAAGGGCGATCATACACAACATGGAGGTCGTCCAGGTGCTTGGCTGCCTTACTGGCGGAGATTCGAGATCAATAGGCCTTGATCGCAGGGCCCAAGCGCAGGGCCCAAGGACCATCACAGCCCATCCGATCAGCCCTATAGGGCCATATTGGGCTAGCAATGAAAGGACCAGGTTGTGCGGATCTGAGATGGTCTCGATCGCCTCAGGTAGCTTGTAGCGGCAATATTGGTATGCGAAGTTGCAGGGCCCAACACCAAACCACGGATGGTCCTTTATGATCTGGATCGTGGCAGTCCAGTATTGCCATCTGACCATTAGTGGCTGTGGCAGGCGGTAGCTTCTGCCCAGGGCACCGATCGCAATTGCTGTTATCGCAAGTATTGATACACAGGCAAGCCCAAGATAGGAGGCGATCCTTACCGGCCGATGCTTGGCCTTGAGGCCCAGCAGCATCCCTGCCAACCATAGTGCGGCGACCGCGTTCTTTGCGCGGGCCAGGGCAAGGCCTGCAAGGATCGCAAGGCCACAGATGGCAAAGACAACATCCTGCCTACTATCAGCAGCATGTCTTGTCCTGGCCAGTCCCCACAGGCTGCCTATGGCGCATAGACAGATCAGCTCAAACAGACCTGCAGAATTGCGTGTGGTCAGGAAGCCTGAACCTACGGAGGTCAAGAGCCTATGTTCAAACAAGAATGCCTCAACCGTGTCTGGTTCTATGCCCAAGGGTACTAGTAGGCCGTTCGGATCCTGGCGGTACTGTTCAATCAAGGCCTTATTGAGGTATGCGACCTGATTGAATGACTGTAGGGCATTTGCCACTCCGAGGGCCGCCGCAAGTGCCAGGATGAACCGGACCTTTTCGGTCCTTCTAACGCTACATGCGATGCCAAGCCCCATCAAGATCGGGGCAGTCTGGATGATCAGGCAGGAGATGGCAGCACGTTTGTCACTGGCAACCATGCATGAGGTGATACCTGCTACCAACCATAGCCCAAGCCCCAACCATACCCAGGACCTGATTCCTGAGCCTCGATACGTTAGGACAAGCACTAGCCCGCCGAAGATAAGCCCCAGCGACATTATCAGGGCATAAGGCTGATCTAAGATGCTAATGGTAGTTGGTGAGGATCTGACCTGAGGTGATTCTGTTATCGTGGCCCGCAGGCAGAGTATGGCGATGAGGATTGCCAGGGCCAGACCCTCTGTGAGCCTGACCCAAAAGGCCTTGCTTGTGGGTCTACCTTCCGCCATTTGCTGGACCTGTGTATGTCTCCAGTATGGCTATGATGCCCAGGATCAGGATGGTCTGGATACCTACCAGGATCGCGCCTGTGGTACTGACCTGATAAAGGCATACCGCGCCCAGGCCGGTACAGAGCGTGGCAAGATAGACGGTCAGCGCTGTCTGCATATCGGTTAGACCTCGGCGTTTGAGTCGGTGCGAGAAGTGTTGCATGTCGCCGATCAATGGGTTCTTGCCCTGCCAGATCCGCAGGGCCATCACCGTCACGAAGTCGTACAGTGGCACTGCAAGGGCAATCATGGGCATCAAGACTGGATACCATGGGCCGCTTGCAGCCTGGTGGTAATAGGTGGTCCTGATGCTCAGGATCGCAACCAGTAGGCCTACCAGCATGGACCCTGCATCGCCCATAAAGACCTTTGCAGGTGGCAGATTCTGGACGAGAAAGCCCAGCAGAGAGCCTATGGTAGCTAATGCCAGGCCGCCCACCAGGATCTGCCCTGAACGTGCCGCTGCCACCAGTAGGATAGACGATACGATGGCAGCGACCCCAGCACACAACCCATCCATATTGTCGAGAAAGTTGAATATATTCATAAGTAAGACGATCCACAGGATCGAGCCTATGCCCGTAACAAGGTCATTGCTTATAAAGAATTTGAGCCTCACTGCACCCAGTAGTACCGCAATGGCTGCAACGACTAGCTGTCCGACCAACTTCGCATATGGGCTGAGGGCCTTCCTGTCGTCCCAAAGGCCCAGCCCAGATCCACCGGCCATCGCCACCACGATCCACAATAGTTCGTGGATCCTGGCATAGAACGCCTTTGGCTCTAGACCCAGCCGAGGTCCTATGAATGCTATTGCCACAGAGCCTGCCAATACCATAGTCACCATCGCAAGTAAGATGGCGATCCCGCCGCCAAGGGGCACGACCTTCTTGCCATATCGATCCTCTCTTGGATGCGAGACCAGACCCCACCTTAATGCTATCGGCCTTATCATCGCGGTCAGGGCCGCACAGACAACAAGGCTCGCCAGTAGGATGAGTATGCCTAGTGCTATTAGCATTGCTGTCGCCTGAGCTGCTCAATAAGCCGCTGTCTGACAATGGAGAAGAAGCTGTGATAATGCCCTTGGCGATAGTCAGGATACGTGTAAGGCATGTCCTGCCATTGGCCCTTCCTGTAGACTAGGGTTACCTCTGCATATATGCCGTCCGCAAGGTATATACGGTGGCAATAGTCCTTGGTGCTTGCAAGGGTCAGCCTGGACCTCTCGATCAGGCCTGGGTCAAGATTCACAGGCCTTGGCCATGGCAAGCCAAGCCTACGGGCCAGCGATCTTTCGATCTCATTGGTCCTGTGTTTGATACTGGCCAGTTCATCCGGCCTGACCAGGTTGGCGTGGCTGACGAATTGCCTTATAGGATTGGGGCCGAGCTGATCCTGATAGTAGTCGGTGTGGGCAAACGGCCAGACCTGACTAATAACATCTATTGGGCCAAAGGCCTCAGCAAGGGCCGCTGTTGCAGCCTCAAGTGCATCCTTATTGGCTGCCAGTATGCCTACTATGAGCCTTGCAGGCGCTGGCGAGCGGATCTGCCACATACCATTACCTGGCAGCAGGCTCTAGCTGGGCCTTCATTGACCTTATGATAGACATAACTGCTTCCACTACAGAACCCATGTCTATCTTGTGTACCTGATCCTGATCCCTACGCTTGATCTCTACCTGGCCTGTTGCAATAGACCTGGAGCCGATCGTGACCCTGATGGGGATCCCTATCAAGTCTGCATCGTTGAACTTTACACCACCCCGCACGTGCCTATCGTCCAGAAGCACATCTGCACCTGCCTGCTGTAGCTGATGGTAGATCTGCTCTGCAGCGGAGGCTATCTGTGGCTCATCTTGGTTTACGCAGGTCACTATGACCTCAAAGGGCGCGATGCTGATCGGCCAGATGATCCCCCTGTCATCGTGGCTCACCTCGATGGCAGAGGCCATGATCCTGTTGACACCGATCCCGTAACAACCCATCAAACACGGCCTGATCTGTCCAGCAGCATCCCTGAGATTGGCCCCGAGCATCGAACTGTATTTTGTGCCCAACTTGAATACCTGTCCGACCTCTATGCCCTTGCGGAAGATCAGCCTCTTTCCCATATAACTGTCACCTGGGCAGGCGTTCCTCACATCTGCCACGATGACCTTGTCACCTGCTAACGGGAAATCCCTGCCTGGTACTACATTTTGCATGTGATAGTCCGTCTTGTTTGCACCAGTCACTGCCACGGGCATCCCTACAACCGCATGGTCGATCACCATACAGGAGACCTGTTCTACCAGGCCTATGGGGCCAGCAAAACCCACCTTTGCACCTGTACAAAGCTCGATGGTACGTGGGTCTGCCAGCTCGAGGTGGCTGCCTGAGAAGATGCGGCGGAGTTTCTCGCTATTGACCTCATGGTCTCCCCGGATCAGGACTGCTACAGGCTGGCCTTCTACCGTGTAGATCAGGGTCTTTATCATCTGTTGGGCTGTGGTGCCGAGGAAGCGACAGACCGCCTCGATGCTGCCTATATCGGGGGTGTGAACTAGGGAAGGGGCGCTGACATCTGCAGGTTCTGACCGGGGCAGGGGATCTGCTGGGGCACGCTCGAGGTTCGCTGCATAGGAGCCATCCTCTGTCATGACGATCGTGTCCTCCCCGGACTCACAAGGCACGGTGAACTGGTGCGAACCAGAACCGCCCATCTCGCCTGTCTCCGCCTCCACCACGATGTATGGAAGGCCACAGCTGGTGAAGATCCGGCAATAGGCCTGGTACATTGCCTGATAGGTCTTGTCCAGACATTCGGCCGATGCATGGAAGCTATATGCGTCCTTCATGATGAATTCGCGGGACCTGATTGCGCCGAACCTAGGCCTGAATTCATCCCGAAATTTTGGGCTGATCTGGTAGAGGTTGATGGGTAATTGCTTGTAGGAGTTGATCTCCGATGCAGCCAGGAACGTCGCAACCTCCTCTGCAGTAGGGCCTAGCACGTTCATCCTGCCGTGCCTATCCTGCAGGGTGAACATCGTTGGGCCATAGTCCCTACTGCGACCTGTCTGGTCCCAGAGCTCCTTTGGTTGCAGGGACGGCATCAGGATCTCCTGGGCACCTGCCCTGTCCATCTCCTGACGGATGATGCCAATGATCTTTAGCAGGCTCCTCTGGCCTAGCGGCAGGTATGTATAGGTACCAGAGGAGACCTTCCTAAATATCCCTGCCCTGACCATCAATATGTGGCTTATGACCTCAGCGTCTGCAGGGACCTCCTTTACTGTTGGTGCAAAGAGTTGACTGAATCTCATCTTCTTGCCTCTTGTCCCGATTGTTGACCTTATGACTTCCTCCGCAGATTCATGGAAAGGGCATACACAAAAAGACCTATGATCGCCGCCCAACTGATAGACATGAATAGCCACCCAGCGGTCGTCATTGTTGCGGTGCCTCCTTTGCCTGCCTCTTATTCCAGACCAGCCAGACCAAGAAGGCCAGTACCGCAAACATATCCACTAATAACAGCCTTACAACAATGACGTATGGCAGTTGCCCTGTTGGATA
>JARYLO010000101.1 GCA_029907605.1 Sedimentisphaerales bacterium | reverse complement strand
CTCATGGAACGACCCTCCGCGGAACATCATGCCTGCGGTCAGGCGGATCCAGATCCCAACGGCCGCGATCCTCGGCGTTGCAGTGGAAGGATCAGATCTGGCCTGGCCTGGTGCAAGCGGAGATCCTTGCCTGCCATGCATAGATGCATTCAACAGGCAACAGAGGTACATTGATGTATTTAACCGCGGCTCTGTACCATTTGAGTTTACTGCGGAGGCGGATCAGCCATGGATCGTACTGAGCCAAAGAGACGGCCTGGTGGCCAAGGAACAAAGGCTGTGGGTCAGCGTGGATTGGTCAAGTGCACCGAAGGGCAGGTCTGCAGGGGTAGTCCAGATACGGCAGGCAGATCAACTAGTCAAGGTAAGGGTAGAAGCCTTCAATCCCACCGAGGTTACTCCAGATACACTGGATGGCTTTGTGGAGACAGCCGGATACGTGTCCATTGAGGCAGAACACTTTACCCGCAATATACCGGCAGGCAAACTCAGATGGGAGAGGATCGTCGATTATGGCAGGACCCTGTCAGCCATGACGATCATGCCGAGGAATGCTGACAGTGTATTACCTCCAGATGGTTCACCCTGTCTAGAGTACCGGATCTACATCTTCAACCCAGGCCAGGCTAGGGTCCTCTCTATCGTCGCCCCCACCCTGAACTTCCTGCCAGACAGGGGCCTGCGCTATGCAGTATCATTCGATGATGAACCGCTACAGATCGTGGAGATCGTGCCAAAGGACTTCGATGCCAGAAATGGTAACAGGCAGTGGGAGGAATCGGTCAAGAACGCATGCCGTGTGGTCCAATCCGTGCATAGGATTGAGGCCAAGGGCTACCATACCCTGAAGATCTGGATGGTAGATCCGGGGGTAGTACTTGAAAAGATCGTCATAGACCTTGGCGGTCTAAGGCCAAACTACCTGGGCCCACCGGAAAGCTTCCACCATTAGGATTGCCCTACCCCTTGAAGGGATAGGCACCTGGGGTATAGGCCTCCTGGACCGGCCAGCCCAGCAACCCCCTGATATCCTTGTCCAACAGACCTGGTGTACCAGGCAGGCTACGGATCAGCTCATAATTTCCAAGCTCCTGGCTCTTGAATATAGAGCCTAGTTCTATCTCCAAGACATGGCCATTGGTCTCGAACTGAGCTTGGAGCCTCCTCAGGTCAGCCAAGGTCTGCAACTCCGTAACACAATCCTCGTCCTCTACAGGGCTCCATACAAGCAATGGGACCTTGCGGGCTTGGCCACTTCGCACATACACATTGCCGTCGAGGCATCGGACCTGAGGTCTGGTCAGTTTCCCGCAAAGGACCTTGGTCTGCTCAAATCTCAATAACGGTTTACTGAAAGATGCATCTGCGGCCAAGAGGTTACAGGCAAACACATGACCTTCCCTCTGGTCAACGGCCGGACCTGTGCTCGGATGCCAGCCGAAGTGGTCCGGTACAGAGCCGCGTTCTGTCCGCTCGAATGATGCAACAGAATTGATCAGTGTGTTGTGAAAAACGCGAACATTGGAACTGTTCAGTACCCTTATCCCCTTGTCGCAATCCACAAACACATTGCCTGCACAGATCGCACCCTTTGATATCTCAAAGAAGAACCCGTCGATACAGCCTTGGACCCAGTTGTTGATAAAGACCCCATCAACATTGCCTACGTCATACCAGATCCCATTGGAGTAGGGCTGGTCGATCACCAGATTCTCGCGGCATGTGACACGATGGCACTGATTGAAGATCTTCACCGCTGCAGGATAGTAGCCTGTGATCTGCTCGATATTGTTTCGCATGAATATGTTCTTTTCCAGCAGGCAGTCCGAAGAACTGAGGATATAGATACCTTCGGTGCTGGTATCACTGATCAGACAGTGCCTGATCGTAAGCTTGTCACCTCGCAGATACCCAGCCACCCTTGAACAGTGTGTGATCGTCACGTGTTCCAAGGTGGTACCGACCACGTCCTTACCATATGTTGCTGGGTCTGCCGGGCCCTCTGGTTCGGTGCCTTCTATCTCTATGGCCCTGTATGCATATTGCGTGAACACTATGCCCCTTATCACCAGCCCGATCTTGTCAGAGGTCTTGCCATGTACGCTGCCTGTAGTACGCACAAGTGCACTGTCAAAGACAGTGATCTCAACAAGCCGATTGGTCGGATCCACGCCTATATACACCTGCCCTGCCTCATAATCGATATAGTATGAACCCTCATCTATGGCCCCCTCCCAGCCGACCGCCTTTAGGGGCCTGCCATCTACAAAGACCATGTCATTGTTGAACAGCCAAAGTGGGGTCTGCCTTCCCTCCCTGTGCCTCCTCCACCACTCAGCAGGTCTTGAGGGAAAGAGGGTTGGCCATGAGGTCCGCCACAATCCATTAGGTAGACTGACCCAGTCCGTAGCAACCTTGGTGCCCTTCAGTATCGGCTGCTCATCTGCATATGGCTGGATCGTAATGCCCTGATTTAACCTCAGGCCGCCAACCCGGTAGATACCTCCTCGCAGGACTATCGCATCCCCGGTTACCACACGCGATATGGCCGCCTCCAAGGTGGTAGGCTGGTCCAAACTGGCCCCACTTGCCTCTGGCTTGCCATCTGGTGCAACAAAGTACACACGCTGGGCCTTTGGCACCTGGTATACCTGCCTGATCGGCCCATAGGGCCCACCTGAAGGCTGGGCATAGGCAGGAAATGTGACAACAAGGAGGACCAACAGTGTGCAACAAGCCCCGGTCGACCTAGACCACTGACCAAAGGGATAGTACATGTGCGACTCCTTTCGGCTAAGTACCTTTGGATCCAGCTATTACAACCATCGCCAGTATATTACCCTCCACCGGATATGGGGCAATATGGCTCTTGGCCTTCCTTGTATCTTGTGCAGATAAGATCTGCCTTCGACCAAGTCAGGAGGCAGAGGCCAGATGCAGGTCAAAGCCACTGCATACCCTTGTTCTACGGATTACCCACAAACCAGCACCTGGCCGAAGGGTCCTGCTTGAAGAATGCAAGAAGCATCTGGGCAACCTTCAGTCTCCCAGACTCGCTAGGATGGGTCCCATCAGGCCCAAAATCCTCCCTGAGCCAGACCAGCCCATCTTTCCTGCCGTTTATACCGTCTGCCCATAGATATGGGCCCCAAAGCAACAGGGGCACCATGACCGGACCAACATCAGGATCCCAGTTTAGATCCGGGTCCCCTTGCCATTGGGCATCTATCAACCACCTGATCGCGAATGCAGACTCGTATGCATATGGTTCGGGGTTGAGGGCAGTTGTGGCATAACCTGCATAGATTCGACTAGATAGGTAAGCAATCCTGAGGTTGGGAAATCTTGCCTTAAGTACCTGCAGGATCACCACCAGATCATCGCGCAGCACCTGTGCATGCTTGGGGAAAGGCCCTAGAGCTGCAGGATTCTTGAGGGCCTGCTTTATCCATACCACCTGCACCTGCGCTGCGGATAGCCCGGCCTGCTCTAGGCGCCTGTCCATCACCAGCCATGGGGTCCGATCTGCATTGGGCTCAGGATGTGCCCATGCATATGCGTCCTGTCCACCCTGGGCACAATCAACAATCACGACGCTAGGAGATTTGTCAGGATCTAGATCTGCAATCTTCTTGAAGGTCGTGAACTCCTGTGTAGTGTTCGACATGCCTAGCGATATCAGGCCGATCTTGCCGTCTTCTGAGGGCCTGCCATAAGTATCAAGTGTCTGGATCAGCTGGGCCTGCTGCCATGCTACAGCCTGTAATGGCCCAGGTGGGCTGTTCTGGCCATTGCCATAAAGCCCTCCGTCCTGCCCCTTGTAGGTCATCAGGCCCAGGTCGCACAAAGGCACCAGCCCCGTGTACGATGAGTCCCTGATTATCTCAGGGCCGGCAGGCGATGCACCTATCTGTCCGAGGGCAAGGATAAGTAGTATGACCTGTAACATAGCCATCCTCCTTCGTATTGAACTGCTCTGGTACGAATAGGCATTGCTTAAGTAGCTGATTGTGTAATTCTGGTTACATAAGAAAACCAATGGTGCCTGTGCCGATGTTTCGTAAAAAGGCAACCGCACATCCAAGGCCCTACTGCATTAACATAGCTGCTGATACCGTGCTTTTTGGCCTAGCCGGCCCATACCTACCGATAGACCGTTACCATTTGGCAGATAATACCAAGGAGTTCCCAACTGCCTTCAGGTCCTCAACGATGGCCTTCTTCAACGGGCTACTAGAGGCTCTGACGGCTATCATCCAAGACAAACAGCCATTATTCGGTGTTCCCGGACAACCGCAAGGAAAATTGGCCCCCGGCGTGATCCGGAAAGCCAAGCCCAGTGCGATACAGTAGGTCAGGACCCAACGATCCCTGCCCTCTCACATGACCTCGACCCCAAACACCAGGAAACTGCCTGACCGGGCAAATAAACCATCGTAAGGGTTGAGGTCCGGCCAGCCTATTGCCAAAGGGTGTTGCAATAGTATAATAAAATACATAAGACCCAGGCAGCGAAGGATGGCAACCTGAGTCCTTTCTGTGGAGGACAAGGTTATGTTGCTGATCTGGATAGCCTCTTGGCTGGGATCTGCCTTTGGGGCATACCTTCTGCTTGAGGCAGCAGTCCTGTCCATCGGCCAGCAGGTCTGGGACAGGCCAACAAGGAGATTTGCACTGATCAGTGGCCTTATCCTTGGGCCTATTATGCTGGCGATCTCATTGGAGCTGCTGCTTCTGACAGAGGTAGGCAAGGGGATCGCGACCATCAGGAGCTGGCGGTACAAGGACTGATTTGAAGGCCAGTGGCGCCATAGAAACCGCCTAGCGGCTGCGGACAAGGAGGCGGCTTTCTATCCTCAGGTTAGGCCATCTGCTGAGTTCCTCAAGGAAACGATGCCCATCCTGCCAGTAACCACTGGTACGCCTTAGTCCAGGGCAGAGGTTGGCGAAATAGAGATTCATCTGGTCTATCAGCTGCTCCCGCAGATACTTGCTTACCATAGATGCCAGGGCAACTGGCAGATCCGCACCATCAGCACCAACGGCAAACTGGACGCGCACGTTCCGATGCGGCCAACTAAGTAGATACGAGCTAAGCTGTCCATCCTCGTTGAGCACCGTCATGCTGCAATCAGGGAACATCGTCTGAATTCTATCCCGATAGCGAAGCCGACCACCTTGTCTATCCACAAGGCACAAGACCTCCTGCTCATCGGTCAGGTCTAGTGCATCCTTGATCAGTTGGCAGGTCATGCAGAACAACAGGGTCGCCTTGTTCCTCAACCTATCAACAAGCTCGTTGTAATATGCCACGTCTATGCACCTGGAACGTATGGCCACTAGCGCAGCATTTTTAGCAGAAAGGTCCCGGGCAAGGGTCTTGGAGGCAAGAAGGATGTCCGGGTCGTCGGATGGCAGCTTCCTTTCGCCCATACTGGCATGCCAGGGATAGGCAGCCAGCCTTGGCAATGAGGCCGGATCCAACAGCGTCACCAGGTCCAGGAGGTGCCTTGGGCTATGCCCTGATGCTGCGATGGCGGCCAGGACTGACCTTTCCAGGCACTTGATGCCTGCCCTGCGTTTGTACACAAGCTTGCTGTCGTCCACTACCAGCCTGCCATGCCCTGGCCTGCCAGCCCTCACGATGCTCCTGCGGAATAGCTGCCACAGGTCCGCGGCCAGCGACCCTTCAGGTAGGGATATCGCTACCGCAGATATCACAAGGGGCCCAAGCAGTGGGCCATAACCTGCCTCATCTATGCCTATCAATAATGCCATGGCCACTACTCCGAGCCAATAGGCCTGTAGAACATCGCCTCCTTATCAGAAAGCCGGCCTTGACTTATCATGGCCTGGATCCTCTCCACGTCCACTGGCCTACCTTGAGGCTGGTTAGGCAGTTCAGGCCTGACTGAAATGGCCTGCTGGGCAGGTCTTGCCTCGGTAGGTTTGTCTGTAAGGCCGGCCAATAACCACACAGCCACTAAAACGGCCACCAGGATCAACACCGCTGACCAGAACTTGCTGGGGTTGGCCTTGCAGAATGGCCTTGACTGCCAATGGCAGCGATCGCACCAGATACAGTCTGTATGATCGTGCCAGGTCAGGCCAAACTCACAGAAAGCAAAACGCTTGGTTGGCAGGATCGACCTGCCTAGGACGGCAATGTGGTTAAACAAGGAAAGGAATGCACCAGCAGGACAGAGGTATCTGCACCAGAACCTCCTGAATAGGACGATGCCGACCGCCAAGATCGCGATGACCCATAAAATATGGCCGCCATGATTCAGTGCCTGCCCTATCGTCCTCCAGTCAAATACCCGCAGGAGTATATCACGGCCATAAACCGACTTGCGGCCTGTAATGCAGGATCCAACCACGAACCAAAACAGCACCAGATACTTTATGAACCTAGCCTTCTGCATGGCCTGGCGACTGACAGAAGGCCGCCACCTGCTTGGTAGTATGTAGCTGACCAGCTCCTGAAACCCACCAAATGGACAGATGTAACCACAATGGATGTTGCCCAGGATGGCCACTACTATGGGCATGGCAAATAACAAGATCGCCCCACTGAGGCCAACAGCAGGGAGTCTGGCCCACAATAGTCCAAGGACATGCTCGCTGGAGTATTGGCTGTTGAGCCATATACCGCCTACAAGCAGGCATGCTGCCATAACGACAAGCCGTATGGCCTGTCTATCAATAAGGGCCGCTACAAAGGCCACACAGATCGCACAGATCAGATAAAGGCCTTGGGCATCCCACTTGGCTATTGTAAGACTGCCACCAGATGCCTCAATGTCGCCTTGATGCAAGACCTGGCGGGCAAAGAGACGTCCAGATGACCTGAGCAGCTCTATGACCGCACTGGATGTGATGGTCGCACCAGTGACCGCATGGACATCCTCAAGGGCCCCTTTGCCCCATAGCCTCTTTCCCCTTATGCCAACCAACCAGCCCAGGACCCTGTTGAGATACCTAGGCGTCTCGGAACAACGTACGAATCGGTGATCTATTAGCCCCCCATTGGGGTCTACAAACAGCAACATGGAGATAGGGCCGCCATAGCCACGTACCTGTACGAATGATTCTGTTGGGAAGATGTATCCCTTGAGCCTACCGCGGTCATAGACCTTCAGGTAGAATGACCTGGCGCCATCCTCGCTGACCCATGCCCCTGGGGCCACCTCCATTCCAGAGGTCCACTGCGATGCAGACTCCACCAGGTCCCGGACCTGATCCACGCTTACCCGCACAGGCCTGGATGCCAGGATGGACCACACAAGGCAGCATGCAGCAAGACCAAACAAGACATAACCTATCTGTCTTAGCCTCAGATCCACCGTACCTGATGGTACGACCTGCCTGCAGATCTGCC
Source organism: Sedimentisphaerales bacterium (assembly GCA_029907605.1). Classification (GTDB taxonomy): domain Bacteria; phylum Planctomycetota; class Phycisphaerae; order Sedimentisphaerales; family Anaerobacaceae; genus DTPU01. The sequence continues at coordinate 2,365 of JARYLO010000101.1, read as the reverse complement.
TGCCTATCTCAACAGGGATATTGATTGCGATCAATGCTGCCATGCCAGTGACGGTGGCAGCAAGGCCCAGGACAGGTATCAACACCAGGCTGGCCAAGACCGCCCCTATCGCCGAACCAGCATGATCCAATAGCTGTAACCTGCCAGCAGCTACCCCTACCTCCAATGCATGATGGTGTGCAAGCCATGCAGCCCATGGCATGTACGACCCACTGACCAGACCCACTACCCCAAATAATGGTATGAGTGTGGCCAATCCTATCTCAGCCACTCCTGCCTGCTGGGCCAGATATAGCAATATGAGCACATGTGCCACAACCAGGCCTATCAGGCTCCATCTGGGTCCTAGCCTTGGTATTAACCACTGCATGATCAGTGCACCAGCACACAGCCCGGCCATGAACAGGCCACTGACCAGGCCCATGTGGATATACAAGGTGCCAAATACCGATTGGTGGATCGACAATAGCACGATCACCGTACCTATCGCGGCCATGCCAGAGGAGAATACCGCCAGACCTGCGGCAAAACCTGACCCGTCCTGGCCGCTGGCCCTTCTACGCTGGCGGTGCTGTAGTACATAGGCCCACCACAACAACACACTTGAAATTGCAGGGACCAAGACCAATGCAATACCTATATGCCTAACCTTCTGGGCAAGGCCCATCAACGGCAGTCCAGCCAGTCTGGCTGACAGCAAGAGGCCATAAAGGTAACTGACAGGATGGGCGTCTCTATTGACCAGTGGACCGGTATAGCGGAGGACATCTTGGTATCTATCCATGGCCTGGCGTACACGATCCTGCTGCAACATAGAGGCCAAGGCATCGGCAGGATAGAGTTGCCAGGCACCTTGGGCCTGCAACAGGCCTGCCCGCAGCTGGGCGGCATCCCCTGCCACGGCCCCATCAGAGGCCAATAGGATCGCCTGTTCGCCTGGCAGGATCGTGACCGTCTTAAACACCTGTCTTAGGGTACTGATCACAGATGCACCAAGATATGCCAGCTCCTGTCCTATGACATTCTCCCCTCCTGGTACGACGACCACTGCCACGCCATCAGGGCCTAGGGCAGACTTGACCAGTTGGAAGAACTCCAGTGTGTAGATCCGGTTGCTGGCAGAATTGACAGGACCTGCTGGGTCCACAATCACTATATCATAGCCCTGTCGAACCTGCCTCAGATAGGACCTGACATCCTGCTGTATCGGCTGGAAACGATCGCCTTTGGGCCCAAGATCTGCAGGTAGGACCTTCATCAGACAAGAAAGGTACTGCGGGTCCGGCCTGACAAGGCCAACATGCACAATGCCTTCAACGCCGAGCAGGCCCATGCAGGTCCCAAGCCCTCCACATACGACCAAGTAGCGCTGTCCAGAAGGCCTTTGCGCAACCGCAACGGCTGCCAACAACCTCTGGCCTTCAGTAGCCGGCAGGGTCTCTATGACCGCCCGGTCCCGTACGACCATGAACTGGCCATGGTACATGCCGTATAGGTATTCGCCCTGCGCGGTCCTAAAGGCACCTTCCAACCCTTGTGGCGGCATCGTGCCAGACCAGTTTGTGGTCTGGATGTACCTGTCCATGCGGCCATCTACGCGCAATACAAGAGCAGCGAGGAGTGCCAAGGCGACCAATCCACTAAAGAGGGCAGGCCACCTGGGCCTGGTCTGCCAGGATGCCAGGCAGGCCAGCAGTGCCAAGACCCCAGAAAGCAGCATGGCAAGGGCAGGTGTGGACCAGCCTGCAGCCAGCAGGAAGGTGGTTACAGCACCACCAATGAGGCTTCCTGCAGACTCCAGTACATAGGCCACGGTTATGGGCCACCTTGTCAGATCAGAAAGCCACCTGCACAATCGAGCGAATAATAGACCGGTGACAAGGCTGACAGGCCCACAGACCAGCAATGACCAGGCTAGAAGGCCTCCCAGTGGTAATAAGGCATATGCCTGCAGGCCGGCAAGACGGCGGACATGGAGGATCAACAGGAATTCGAGCAGCAATGCAGGCAGATACAGTAATGGACCAATGGCCACCAGGCCATCTTGCCTGCCAGATCCACGCAAGACCCAGCTAGAGATGCCTGCACCGATCGCCACCCATATCAGCCAGCAGGCAAGGAAGAGCCCCACTGCGATGTCGTGGCCCTCCAGGCTCCAGACGAACTGCCGCAACAAAAGGGCCTGGGCCCCTATGCTGAACAGGCCAAACCCGAATACTACGGAGCCCCTGGCAAGACCCAGCCAGGTAGGTCTGATCCTCGTCACTCGCCAAACACCTCTGCCTGGAAGACCTGAAGGCTTGCCCCCTCCTGCCAGGCATTGATGGGTAGACCTGCCTTTAGACATAGGTGTTCAAGGGTCTGT
>JARYLO010000100.1 GCA_029907605.1 Sedimentisphaerales bacterium | reverse complement strand
AGTCACATACCAGTGATCATGTTGACTGCCAGGGGCTTTGACATACCTGGAGACAAGCAGGCAGAGCTGAATATCGCCAAGTGCCTCAGCAAGCCGTTCAGCCCTAGGGAGTTGCTGACCTGTGTTGAGGAGGCCCTTGCTGTGAAGGCAGGTTAGAGGCATGACTACCGCTCAGGCCACATTAGACCAGGTCAGAGAGCAGGGCAACCTCATCAGTCCACTGATGAGGAGGTACCTATCTGGTCTTGGCCGCCAGATCTGCAGGCAGGGTGCAAACTTGGCGGTGGTGTCTGCCGATGGGCAACTGCTTTGGCTGTGCGAGGAGGGCGGTTTCAGGTCAGCCCCAGGACATCTGTCCCAGGTCGCCAGGCAATTGAGTGAGCAATCGCCAGTGTCTTGCCAGGTCAAGGTCTTCCAGGTGCCTACCTGGGCATTGGGATGCGCGGTGGACCTGCCCCAGCAACAGAGGATCCTGATCATCATAGACCTAGGCCCTGCCCAGACATTCAAGGAGGCGGGCCATTTCAAGGCCGCAGCTAGGGATATCGAGGCTGCAACAAGACGGTCTTTTATGTCACAGGACCTCCTTGCGATTGCCCAGGCCATAAGCCTATTGGCCGAGGCGGATTACCAGGCAAGCCAGATCAGTACCCAGCTTGCCCAGGCCTACGAGCAGTTGGTGTTGTTTCATAAGATTGCAACACATATGGCCTTGACTGAGAAGGACAGGGATTTCCTGTCTATCATCTGTGACAATCTCCTGGAGGTCTTGGCTGCAGAGGGGATCTGCGTCGTCCTTAGGGGCAATGATAGCAGCCTATCGGCTGTGGCCCAGGCAGGCCGGGTTGAGCTAGATAGCAATGACCTGCAGCGGCTATATGAGATGCTGCAAGGTCAATTGAAGGCGGGAAAGGAGGCCGTTGTAGAAGGACATGAGGCATTTGCTGGTAGAGTCAGGAGCATCATGGCCGTCCCACTACTGGGCAAGGAAGGTAGGACGGATCCGGCCAGATCGGTATTGGGGATGATCGTAGTTGTGAACCCACTGCAGAAGGACCAGTTTGACAGCACAGACATGAAGCTGCTGACCTCGGTTGGCGCTGTCTGTGGCGTCTTCATAACCAATGGCAGGCTGTACACAGATCTGAGGGATCTACTGTTGGGCCTACTGATTGCCCTGGCTCAGGGCATAGATGCAAAGGATCAGTACACGTTGGGCCATTCGGAGCGGGTGGCATTCATATCAAGGTGGATCGCCCAGCAGCTCTACCGCAAAGGGCTGATAAATCAAGATCTGGTCCATGTGGCGTATTTCGCAGGCCTGCTGCACGATATAGGCAAGATTGGGGTAGATGATTGGATCTTGAGAAAGAGTTCGTCGCTGACCGAATCAGAGTGGGCAAGTATCAGGAGACATCCAGTCGTAGGGGCTGGGATCCTAAGACAGATAAGGCAGATGGGGCAGGTCTTGCCTGCTGTCCTTTCGCATCATGAGAGGGTCGATGGCAAAGGTTACCCTCACGGCCTCAAGGGTGACAAGATACCGCTTATCGCAAGGATCGTTGGGCTTGCCGATAGTTTCGATGCCATGACCAGCAGGCGTAGTTACAGGCCGGCAAAGGACCTGCAACAGGCCATCGATGATATCCAGGCAAATCTGGATATCCAGTTCGATGGCCAGGTGGCGGCTGTATTCCTGGAGAGTGATCTAGCAAGGCTTTGGGAACTGCTAAGTACCGGACCAGACCGGTTGTGCTATGGCGACGCAGAGAAGTACTACCAGGCAGCAGCAGTGGAGGCGCTAGTGAGATGAACCTGAGCGTCTACCAGACAGGCCAATCAGTGATAGTGATCGCGCCAGAGGGCCAGTTTACGCTCGATGGGGCAGACCAGTTGAAGGAGGCGGTCTGCAAGGCGGTCTCGGAAAGGTGCAGGGCCATAGTTCTGGATATGAGCAGGGTCAGATTCATCGATAGCCAGGGCCTTGAGCTGCTGCTATGGATCAGGGACTATTGCCAGCTCAGCCTGGTTGCGTTCAGGCTGGCATGCCTTGATGAGGTCTGTCGAGAGATATTGGAGCTGACCAGGCTAAAGGATGAGTTTGGCAGTAGCCAAGATCTGGCTGGTGCCATCAGGAGCCTGGTGTAGGAGGGTGCGAGTCCAATGGCCCTGCAGTCTACAGAGGCAAAGCAACAGCTAGGCCAGATACTACTGGCAAGAAGGATGATAGACCAGGCCCACCTGGAACAGGCCCTCTCAGAGCAGGAAAGGGGAGGCCACAGGCAACTGCTGGGTGAAATCCTGGTCCAGAAGGGCTATTGCACCGAACAGCAGGTGGCCATAGCCCTTGCCGAGTCGTATGGGATCCCATATGCAAGGGTTACGCCGAGGATATGCGACCCTAAGGTCATAGAGGTCTTACCAAGACAGTTTTGTCAGGAATACCTGGTGCTGCCGATGTTCAGGGTCCACAATAACCTCACTGTGGCCATGGCCGACCCGACTAATCTTTTCTTGATCGACCAGATAGAACACCTGACCGGCTACAGGGTCCAGGTGGTATGTGCTACGGCAACGGACATCCTGGCGACATTGCGGGCTTATTCCCCAGATGCTGGGGCGTTTGTGTTGGAGGAATCCCTGCCTGCTCAGGAACAGTCATCAGTGACTGTTATCCAGTCTGCAAGGCAGGCAAGCGATCCGGCTGCTGCCTTCAATCAGCCTGCTATTGTGGAGCTGGTAAACTATGTACTGGCTGAGGCCGTACGCATGCGGGCCTCCCATATCTACATAGAACCTTGCGAGGCGAACCTCCGCGTAAGATACAGGGCGGCAGATAGGCTCATAGAGAAGGCAAGGCCCCCAGTGCAGTTGCTTGGCCCTGTAGTCGCCAGGTTGAAGCTCATGGCTGGCCTGGCCGATTCAGCCAAGGCACCGTTACAGGCCACGGTACGTGCACAATTGGAAGGCAGGCCAATGGACCTGTGTATGACCTTCCTTGAAGGTAGCTGGGGTGAACATGTGGTCATACACCTTGCGGATCCTGACAGATACCTGATGAGACTTGAGTCGCTAGGATTCACCATCCAGAACCTACAGAACCTAAGGCGGGTTATCGAGGCCAGGTCGGGGTTGGTCATTATCTGTGGACCTGTTGGTTCTGGTCGCAAGACCACAGCAAGGGCGATCCTGCTGGAACTCTATCGGCCAGATGCGAATATCTGCACTATTGAAGACCAAATAGAGTGTTTTATCCCGAACGTCAATCAATTCCAGGCAAGTACCTCCGACATGCTACAGACGGTCTCATATGTCCTTCGGCACCAGCCAGATGTCCTGATGATTGACAATCTAAATGACCCTGCAGTGGCAAGGTCTGTTGTGCATACGGCCTCATCAGGCCGCCTTGTCATAGTGGTCACAGACCACATGACCATCGAGCAGGCCATGGCAGGGCTAAGCAACCTTGGGATCGGTAGATGGGCATTGGCCCAGTCCTTGGCAGCGGTCTTGGAGGTAAGGTTGGTAGGCAAGGTCTGTCCTAACTGCAAGCAGGCAGCCCAGGGCGGTGCAGGCCTTGCTGAGCTTGCAGCAAGGTCTGGCCGGCAAATCCAGACATACTACAGCGGCAAGGGATGTAATGACTGTGGCAATACGGGACTGTTGGGGAAGATCGGTCTGCATCAGTTGTTGGTGCCCACTGTGCGGCTGCGAGAGATGATATCGCACGGCCAATGGGATCTTATCCGCCAGGCGGCCATAGAGGATGGGATGATCCCGCTGCTGACGGATGCCGTAGAGAAGGTCAGATCAGGCATAGTGCCCTTAGAGCAGGTATCTAGGTACATAGAGTCTGAGCTCGTATTGTCAGGATATCAGGCCTGCCCAAACCTGACCTCTGCCAATACCCTTTGACAGGTGCAATGATTGCCCAGTTGGCAGACCGCTAAGGCCTGTGGATGAAAGCTTACAGGTCTGTCTATAGGCCTGGCAACACCATAGCCGATAGTGATGTGCGGCCAGAATCGGTGAAGGCTTGACTGCTCCCTGAACAACCTGACCCAATCCAGCGTGCTTTGGGTTACGGGTGCACCGCCGTAGAACATCTCAGGCCGGGGCTGATAGCCCAACAAAGGGCCAGTTGCTATGAGCAAGACCTCGTGCAATCTCTGCAGCGGATCGGTCTTGTGGATCAGTAGGCTAGATACCTTCTTGCCGACCTGATTGCTGATAATGGCAATCCCTATCGCCGTGAGTCCTCCAGGGGGATGGTCCTTGACCAGGTCATTCATTATGGACACCAGCTCTGGCAGGGTATCTGTCTCCATACATCCCATCACCAGCGATATATGCGGCAGGGCCCCATCGTGGGTCAATACGATCTCTCGATGCCTTCCTGCCACAAGGTCCCGATTCTGCTCGATAACAAGGTCCATTACCTCCCTTGGTGGCAACAAGACGATGTCGACCGCTATCTGACCCATAAAGCACCTACGATATCAGTTGGCCTAAGTGCCTATCGAATGCCAGTACTAGTCGATGGTGACCAATTCGTACTCAAGCTCACCAAGTCCGATCCTGGCTGCATGCTCCAATTGGATCATTGGATCTAAGGACTGATTCAGGATCAGCTTGCCTATCTTTTCGCCTGTCTTATCCTGGATCAAGTCCAGCGCTGCCTTATCTATGGCTACTGGATCATCCGATGCCAGTATTCCGATGTCCTGTACGATCCTGGGCATGTCAGGCGTGTCAAAGCAGTCACAGTCCTTTGTTACGGAGATGACGAAGTTAAAGCAGGCCAGTCGGTCCTGCTTGCCCATCACCGCACCCAATGCATGTTCTGCCATGGCCTGCTGAAGTTTAGAGCTTTCCTGTTTCCAGTCATATTCGACGGCCTCGAACCTACAGACCGCCACACACTCGGCACAGCCTACACATAGGTCCTGCTTTATAAATGCCTTGCCAGATCGCAGGACAATGGCGGACTCGGGGCAGTATCTTATGCACTCCTGGCAGGCAACGCACTTTTCTGCCTTTACGTGGGGCTTCAGTGCAGCGTGCTGGCGCATCTTCCCCTTCCTGCTTGCGCAACCCATACCCAACGTCTTTATGACTGCCCCTAGGCCTGTTGCAAGGTGCCCTGTGGTGTGGGCAACGGCCATGATCGATTGGCATCTGACGATGTCATAGGCAATATAGACCTCCTTGTTGAGCACGCCGTTGATCCTGACAGATGTCTCGGCGGTACCAAGCAATCCATCAGGTGGAATAAATGGCGCTCCCAAAACCTGGTAGCAGAAGCCGTGTTCTACTGCCAGGGTGCAGTGATCGACCGCATTGTGTCTCCTGCCTGTGTAGAGTGTACTGGTATCGGTCAGGAATGGCTTGGTCTTGAGGGCCTTCAATTCCTCGATCAGGCCTTTGAGACATGGGGCCTTGATGTAGGTCGTGTTTCCATCCTCACCTATGTGGACCTTGACCGCTGTGAGGTCATTGGGTCTGAAGCACCTGGCAAATCCGCCTGCCTTGAAGAGCCTGCGTGCCTTCTCTGAAAGGACCGAAGGATCTTCCTGAAACCTAGCCTCTATGAAATAGACCTTTTTCATCTGTTCTATACTCCCTGGCTATCATCCACACAGATGTTCTAAAAGTATCTTTACACCAATGCCTATAAGGATCAGTCCGCCTGCCAGTTCTATCCTTGCCTCGATCAGCGACCCAATACTATTGCCCAGATAGATCCCAAGAAGGCAAAGACAGCTCGTTACAAGGCCTATTATGATAGCACTGTGCAGGATCGGTCTAGTGGAGATCAAAGACAGCGTGGTTCCCACCGCAAGGGCATCTATGCTGGTTGCCACGGATAGGACCAGCAATATGAGTATGCTGGAGATATCCTTATGGGCCTCGGCTTTTCTTATCTGGCCTGACTCATATGCCATCTTGCCTCCTATACCTGCCAGTATCGCAAAGGCAACCCAGTGATCTATACCAGCCACGTATGCCTTCAGTCCCAGACCTGCCAAGTATCCGATAAGCGGCATTATGGCCTGGAATGCCCCGAAAAAGACGGCGATGCGTATGGCATCCCTTACCTGAACCTGCCTGTAGGTCGCACCGCTGGCTACAGAAACGGCAAAGGCATCCATGGCAAGGCCTACTGCTATGAAGAGGATCTCCAGCATCGGTCAGGGCAGGCCCTGATCAGGCGATCCTCTCGAGTGCCTCTGAGACCTCCATGCCAGGTACAATCCCTATGGCAGCGGCCTTTTGGTTTGCCTTCAGTATCTTCCTTGCCACAAACCGATCCAGATTGCCTATGGGGTTCTGTGGTGAGCTCTCCACAATGGCTGCAGCCACCCCATAACCTTGGCAGGCATCTACATCTATGGCCGGACATGCGATAAAGCCCTTGCTTCCAGCAGCCAGCAGGATATTGAACCCCCGCCACTTGACCTGTATGCCTTCAACTGGCCCTGCCTTGGTCTGGTATGTCTTGGTATGGATCTCCACGGTCGTGACCTTTCTAGTCGTCTAGTACGATACAGGCTCACCCAGATAGGACTTCAGTAATCCGAGCTTCTGCTCCAATAGGTCCTCCGTCTTGGCCTCAACGCAGAGCCTCAGCAATGGCTCTGTATTGCTTGCTCTGCAATTGAACCACCAATCCTTGTAGCTGACGGTCACGCCATCAAGCCAGTCTACCTGACCATCCGCAAAACGCCTTGCCAGCTCGTTCATCACCGCCTGCTTATTCTCCACACGAAAGTTGATCTCACCACTGCGGGCATACCTTCTTAAGGGCCTTACCAGCTCGCTGGCAGGTACCTGTGCCTCGCTGAGGATGTTGATGATGTGTACAAGGGTGATCAGGCCTGAATCGGCATTGAAGTTGTCAGCATAGTAGAAATGCCCCGATAGCTCGCCACCAAAGATGGCATGCGAATCCCTCATGGCCTTCTTCATGAATGCATGGCCTACCCTTTCCCTTCTGGGGATGCCACCGTGCTTGAGGATCTCCTCCGGCACCACTCTGCTGGATCTGACGTCGTAGACGATGGCAGAGCCAGGCCTCTTTGCCAAGAAATAGGGGACCATCAGGGCAGTGATAATGTCGCACGGTATGGTCTGGCCCTGTTCATCCACCATCATCAGGCGATCTGCATCCCCATCGAAGCATATGCCTAGATCGCAATGCTTATCCAAGACCGCCTTCTTCAGTTCTGCCAGGTTTGCCTCTATCAATGGGTTTGGGTCGTGCTTGAAGCTGCCATCGTGCTTGAAGTTCAGCTTGATGATATCTATGGGCACCTGGTCAAAGATTAGTGGGACCATCTTGCCGGCCATACCATTAGATGCATCTATGGCGACCTTAAGCCTGCGGACATTTGGTGTGAGGAACTTTAGGACATGTTTCTTGTACTCTGCAGTCATGTCCTGTGTATTGATGGGACCTGTCGGCTTGGCTATGGTGTGGATCAGGGACATCGCCAGGTGCTTTATGTCGGTCAGACCAGTATCCGCCCCTATAGGCACGGCTGCCTGACCGCTTATCTTGAAACCATTGTACCTAGCAGGGTTATGGGATGCGGTCACCTGCACTCCGCCACATGTACGCAGGTGATTGATGGCAAAATAGACCTGTGGCGTATCCACCATCCCTATGTCTATGACCCCTACGCCTGTGGATCTGATCCCATCCATCAAGGCCTTGGCCAGGGATGCGCTGTGTTTGCGCATGTCGCGGCCTACACAGATCTTCTGTGCATTGGTCTGGCCTCTGTCGAATCCACGTACTGAGGCAGGCAGGAACCTGCCTACAGCGGATCCTATCTTCCAGGCATCCTCCTCATTGAGTTCCTCACCATAAACGCCGCGAATGTCGTATGCCTTGAATATACCCGGATTCATAATCTAAGCCTAAGAGATCCTTCCAAGGTTCTAGCATTCTGCCTGCAATTCCATCCTCGCGCCCAAGGTCTGCATAAGTTCCACGAATTGCGGGAAGGTCACGTTCATGGCTTCAGCAGTACCTATCACCAGAGGGCCATCTGTTGCAAGGCCTGCCAGGGCAAGGGCCATTACCACCCTGTGATCGGAATGTCCGCTGACACGTGTGGGCCTGATAGTGCTGTTGTGGACCACAAGGCCGTCTGGCAGTTCCTCCACCCTTACACCTAGCTTGCTAAGCTCCTTTGCCATGACCGCTATTCGATCCGTCTCCTTTGACCTGGCCTGTGGCACATTGAGCAGCCTTGTGGTGCCGCTTGCCAGTGCCCCAGTGACCGCCATGGCCGGCAGTGCGTCAGGGGTGTTGTTCATGTCTATGTCTATGCCGCGAAGTTGGGAACCGGTGATAGTGATCTGCTGGCCTGATGTCTCGATCCTTGCACCCATGGCCTTGAGATATTCAATGACCATCCTGTCAGGCTGGCTATCGTTTATATCCAGGCCTGTAAGCGTGACCTTGCCGCCGAATAGTGCGGCTCCACAAAGGAAGAAGGCTGCACTGGAGAAGTCTGCAGGTATGGCCCGGTCGAATGGTTTGTACCTCTGCCCACCTTTTACATGGAAATACCTCAGGCCATCTGCCTGGAACTGCACACCTTGCAACCTCAGCCAGTCGATGGTCATCTCCACATAGCCTGGCTCGTTGAGCAACGTCACCTCTATGTCACTGGCCATTGGTGCAAGTGGGGCACACAACAAGAGACTGGTCAGGAACTGACTTGTCGGGGACTCCAGGCGGGCAGACCCACCTTGTAGGCCGCCGTTGACCTCTATCGGGGCCTTGCCATTGCCTTTGACACTCCGGACAGAGGCACCAAGTTGGTTGAGGGCATGGATCAGTTGGGCCATAGGTCGGCTACGAGTCTGTTCATCCCCTGTCAGTATGATCCTTGAGCCTGCAGGTACAAGGCTGGCAGAGCCAGTAGCTATCCGCAAGGTGGTACCAGAGTTGCCGACATCGATGGGTTCATCTGGAATGGCCAGCCGGCATCCTGTTCCGTTGACAAGCCATGTCTGGGGATTGGATGTATCGATCTGTGCGCCCAGCATCCTGTAGCAATGCACTGCAGAAAGGGTGTCGTTGGAGACCAGGGGCGATCTTATGATACTCTTGCCATCGGCCAATGCAGCGATGGCAACGGCCCTGATGGTATGCGACTTTGAACCTGGTATCTTGACAGTACCGTTTAGATTCGACCTATTGACGACTAACAACATATCTATCACCTTAATCCTGATCTACCCTGGATGCAGCCTGATTTACTAAGAACAAGACTGCCATACGGACGGCCAGACCATTGGTCACTTGCCTGAGGATCACGCTGTTGCTGCCGTCGGCGACCTCGCTTTCCATCTCTACGCCACGGTTGATCGGGCCAGGGTGCATGACCAACACGTCCGGCTTGGCACGTTTGAGCCGCTCAACGGTAAGACCAAAGTACTTAGAGTATTCCCTGACCGAAGGGAACGGGTTGGTGCCAATCCTTTCGAACTGTATCCTCAACATGTTCACCACATCTACCTGCTCGATGACCTGGTCAAAGTTGTAACTGACCTTCACCGGCAGTTTCTCTACCTGGGGAGGTAGCAGGGTAGGGGGGGCCACAAATATCACCTCTGCCCCAAGCTTGGTCATGGCCCACATGTCACTGCGTGCAACACGGGAGTGAGCGATGTCACCTACAATCGCTATCTTGAGACCCTGTAATGTGCCCTTGATCTGGCGGATGGTATAGACATCGAGCAGGCCTTGGGTTGGGTGTTCGCATGCCCCATCGCCGGCATTGACCACACAGGCCTTTATGGACCTGGCCAGCAGCTTGGGCGCACCTGCAGCGCTG